>JAQCLA010000226.1 GCA_027592105.1 Pseudomonadota bacterium
GATGAATTGCAAGGTCGAGGGCAAAGGCGCCGGCGATTGGGTTTTGATCGATGCGGGCGATATCATCGTCCATATCTTTCGCCCCGAGGTGCGTGAGTTCTATCAGCTTGAGAAAATGTGGATGCCTGCGGGCGGCACAGCCTAGCGATAGGCCAACATGCGAGTGCATCTTTGCGCGGTCGGGCGCCTGCGGGCAGGGCCCGAACTGGCGCTGATCGACGATTACCTGACACGGTTCGACCGGACGGGTCGGATGCTTGGCCTGACGTCGGGCGGTGTGACCGAGGTCGAGGATCGCAAGGGCGGCGGCATGCAGGCCGAAGCTGACCTGCTGCGCCGCGCTATTCCGCGTGGCGCGCAGCTTTGGGTGATGGATGAGCGCGGGACGCAGATGACATCACCGCAATTTGCAGATCATTTAGGCGCACTGCGCGATGCGGGTCAGGGCGATCTGGCGATCTGCATCGGTGGCGCCGATGGGCTATCGCCCGATTTCCGGGCCGAGGCGGCGATGGCGATCTCGTTCGGCGCGATGGTGTGGCCACATATGCTGGTGCGGGTCATGTTGGCCGAACAGCTGTACCGCGCGGCCGCGATCCTGTCAGGCGGCCCTTATCACCGCGCATGAACGCCTAGCGGTTCAAGATATCCTGATAGTAGCGGCGCAACAGCAAAAGCCCGAAGAACAACGAAATCAGCGACCACAACATCACGACGGGGATCGAAATGTAATCGGGCGCATAGGTCGGATAGATGCCCGTGCGCGCCATGCCGGTGAAATGTATCCAAGGTGTATACCACAAGATCTCTTGCACAAAGGGCGGCATGTTTTCGTAAAGAAAGATCACCCCCGCAACGAGGAACAAAGGGCGGGTCAATATCCCCCATATGCTGCCCCATGCAGGGAACAGCCCGATCAAAAAGCAATTCAGCGTTCCCAGCCCAAGGCCCAAAAAGGCGGCAAGCAGGACCGACAAGATGATCGGTCCAAATTCCAAAGTCGCGGTGGCTTGGGTGAATTGCAAAATACCCACAAAGACCATGATGAAAATCACCACGCCGGTCAGCAGATTCAAGATGAACCGCGCGATTATCGCATCCAGCCATGACACCGCCGGATACATCAGAAGCGGTTTGGAAAAGCTGATCGCCGACTGCACGCTGCCCATGATCGTGGCCGAGATGATGAAGGGCAGATAGCCCGAGGCGTAAAACAAGATGAACGAATTGCCCAAGGGCGGCGCGCGCAGAAGAATGGCAAAGACCACCGACATCACGATCAACGCGCCCACAGGCTCCAGCACGGCCCAGACATAGCCGCCCGGCGTACGGCCATAGCGTGTCGACATCTCGCGCAGGATCAACGCCATGATCGCGCGCATTGCCGGAAAAGATCGCAGCTTTGTGACCGTCCGACTTCCCGGAAGCGGCGGTAAATATGGTTCTGGGCTATTCAGCGCGACGCTCCAACAGGCTGGCTTTGGCTGCGCAGACTATGTATGAGCGAAAGAGCGAATTCAAACTATTGATAGAAAGCGGCGAATTTGGCCAATACCGCGGGACCACAAGCTATGCCGGCACAACCCGGCCCGCAGGGGCAAGCGGCCAACGCCGCCCCCCCAGCAAAGCCACCTGCTGCGCCGGGTGCTGCAAAACCGCCCGCGCCCGAGAAGAAAGACCAAAGCTTCAAGCCCGCGGCGCGGCAAGCGCGCATGCGGCGACGCCATTACGGGCTTTTGTTGTCGTTCCTGATCATGGTCGCGGCGCCGTTTTTCGTGACGGCCTATTACCTCTACACCTATGCACAGGATCAATTCGCCGCGCGCGCGGGCTTCACCGTGCGCAGCGACGAAGGCAGTGCCGCGACCGATATCTTGGGCGGTATCGCGCAGTTCGCAGGGACATCGACACAGGTCGATGGCGACATCCTGTTCGAATTCATCACCAGCGCCGAGCTGGTCGGTCGCCTGAACCAGCGTGTCGATCTTCGCGCGCATTTCTCGGCACCGCATGACATCGACCCGATCTTCGCGCTGTCACCCGATGCCGCGTTCGAAGATCTTGTTTCGCATTGGCAAGACGTGGTCCGCGTCTCCTATGGCCAAAGCAGCGGCTTGATCGACCTAGAGGTTCTGGCCTTCGATCCGATCACCGCCCACATGATCGCAATGGCGATCGTCGAAGAAAGCCAATCGCTGATCAATGAATTGAACGCACAGGCGCGCGCCGATGCGATGCGCTTTGCCGAAACCGATCTCGAAGCAGCGATCACGCGGCTCCGCCTTGCGCGCGAGGCGCTGACCCAGTTTCGCACTGAAACCCAAATCGTCGATCCCGAAAGCGACCTTCAGGGGCGCACAGGTGTTCTCAACAACCTGCAACAGCAACTTGCCGAGGCCTTGATCGAATTCGATCTGCTTTCGGAAAACACCACAAATGACAACGATCCCCGGCTGGTGCAGGCCCAGCGCCGGATCGAAGTGATCCGCGACCGCATCGACCAAGAGCGCCAGAATTTCGCCACGGGCGATGTGGGGCGCGACGGTCAAGACTATCCGACATTGATCGCCCGCTACGAGGGGCTGATCGTGGATCGCGAATTCGCCGAAGGCAGCTATCGCGCCGCGCTGACGGCGCTTGACGCGGCCCGCACGAATGCCGCGCGACAAAGCCGTTACCTTGCGGTCTATATCCGCCCGACCATTCCCGAAAGCGCGGAATTCCCTCGGCGCGATGTCATCGCGGGCATGGCGCTGTTGTTCCTGATATTGGGTTGGGCGACCGCCGCGCTGATCTATTACAGCATCCGCGATCGGCAGTGACGGGGCGGCGCGATGATCCGCTTCGAGAAGCTGACCAAAAGTTTCGAGGTCAATGGGCGGCGCAAGATCGTCATCGACAACCTATCGCTGACGCTGGAAACCGGCCGGTCCTTGGCGCTCTTGGGGCGCAACGGCGCGGGAAAATCCACACTGATGTCGATCATCGCGGGCAATATGCGCCCAGATCACGGGCAGGTCATCTGCGACGGCACCATGTCATGGCCCATCGGTCAGGCCGGGGCCGTTCACCCGCAAATGACCGGCGCGCAAAACGTGCGCTTCATTGCCCGTGTCTATGGAATCGAAACCGAGGAATTGATCGATTTTGTGCAGGATTTCGCACAAATCGGCGAGCATTTCCACATGCCCGTGCGCACCTATTCCGCCGGGATGCGCGCCAGGCTGACCTTTGGCCTGTCGCTGGGTATCAAGTTCGACACTTATCTGATCGACGAGGTCACAGGTGCGGGTGATGCCGCTTTTCGCGCGCGAAGCGTGGCGCTGTTTCACGAACGCATGAAAAGCTCGGACGCGATCATGGTGAACCATAACCTGCATGAGTTGAAAGAGTTCTGCGACGCTGCCTTGATCTTAGAGAATGGGAAACTGACATTTTTCGAAGACCTTGACGAGGCGATCGACCGACACAAGCGCAATCTGTCGTAAAACGCGACACGCCTTGGTTGCGCATAAGGTTAGCGGATCCGCTTCAATCCGCGCCGATTTTCCCACCTTGACCATATTCCATTCCTGAATGCGCCAAGCGCCGCGCTGAGGCTGCCCTCGTTCACGTTTCGGGGAGCCACCGATGCCGCGATTGACCGTAGGGGCGCATGTTCAGACAGGCCAAACCATCCTTGATCACGGGATCACGGATCTTTTGGTACATATGACGCCAGCGGGACCGATGCTCTATTCGACCTCGGGGCCAAGCGGCGGGGTCGCGGCCTTTACGGTCGGGGCGAATGGCACGCCGAGCTTGAGCGATTTCACCCATTTCGACCCGGCACTGTCTACCTCGATCATGGATAGGCTGACGCTTTTGGAAACGGTCAGCGGCCCGCGCTTGGTGGTCGCGGGTGATCCGGATGCGGGGCTGACGGCACTGGCACTAGACGGCAGTGGCCAGATCGGCGGCCAAACCACGCTCAGCGGGCTGATCGGGGTCGACACCAAGGTGCTGGACATTGATCAGATGGGCGGCAACACCCTGTTTCTGGCCAAGCCCGGTGCCGGGTCGATCCAAGCTTATAGCTTCGACGCGACCAATCCCAGCGGGGCCTTGTCGCGCCAGTTCACCCTTGCAGACACACCGTCGATCTATGCCGACTCCGTCTTCTCCCTCGCGGCGGTGCCATTGGCTGGCGCCAGCTACCTGATTGGGGCCAGCCTGACCGAACAAGGTGTCACAGCCTATCGTGTCAGTTCAACGGGGCTGACCGCGACGGGCAGTCTGGGAATCGCCGAAGGCATTGGCATCATGACGCCAACCGCTCTGGAGACAACCACGCTGGGCGGGCGCAGCTTCGTGCTGGTCGGATCGGCACCCGGCGACGGCATGGGGC
>JAQCLA010000227.1 GCA_027592105.1 Pseudomonadota bacterium
GGTCGGGTCGATTGCGCGCAAAAACAGGTGCAAAAGCCGGTCATAGGGCAAGATCTCGGCATCATAGGTGATCTCGACCACCTCGAGATGGCCGGTGCCGCCTGCCACGACCGCGCGGTAATCTGGATTGGGGACGGTGCCGCCAGCGAAGCCGGAGACGACATCGATCACACCGTCAACGGGTTCGAAATCGGCCTCCACGCACCAAAAACAACCGCCTGCCAATACCGCTGTCCTGATATCGGCGGCATGGGCGCGCATCGGTTGCAGCAAGAGCGCCCCCCCGATGGCGAAGCTCAAACAAAAGGTTTTGATGAGGTCGATCCGTGATTTGCGGCGCATGGGCTGGCCCTTTCGCGTGAAAGCATGACCATTTCGCCCGGTGTCGGCTGGCGATACAAGGCACTGAAGCGTGATCTCACGCAGGCGTGACCCCTTGTGCGCTGCGCAGTGCCGTGGCGCATGGAGGGGCGGGGCAAGAATGGGGGGTGGATCGTGAAAATCGCGATGTGGTCGGGGCCACGGAATTTATCGACCGCGATGATGTATGCCTTTGCCGCGCGTGGCGATTGCGCGGTTTGGGATGAGCCTTTTTATGCCCCCTATCTCGCGGCAAGCGGGGCTGATCATCCGATGCGGGCCGAAATACTGCGCGCCCATGAGGTTGATCCCGCCAAGGTCGCTGCGCGCTGTGCCGGTCCGGTGCCGGGTGACGCGGCGCATTGGTATATGAAGCATATGCCCCATCACATGGCATCGGGTTTCCCGCTCGGCTGGGCAGAGGATTGCGTCAATATCCACCTGATCCGTCACCCCGCGCGGGTGATCGCAAGCTATGCCGAGAAACGCGATGACATCACGTTGGAGGATATCGGGTATCCGCAACAGGCCCGCCTCTGGCAGGCCTTGGGCGGCCCGGTGATCGCGGCCGAGGATATTCGCGCCGACCCTGCCCGCGCGCTGGGCCTGCTTTGCGCTGAGATCGGCCTGCCCTATCGCGCATCCATGCTGGCATGGCCTGCGGGGGCCAAGGATTTCGATGGGGTTTGGGCTTCGCATTGGTATCACGCGGTGCATCGCTCGACCGGTTTTGCCGGGGCAGAGGGGCCATTGCCGGAATTGCCACCCGACCGCGCGGCACTTTTGGCCGCAGCCATGCCGCTCTATGAGGCGATGCGCGCGGTATCCCTGACGCCGCGCTAGCCCGCGTTGTGCCGGTCAAAGACTGCCTTTGCGCCCGCCCATACCCCTTGATCCAGCCGGTCGAGGGTTGCCAGCCCGGGCAAGAGTTGGGCGGCATAATCCTCGGAGCTTTCGCGCGGCAAGAGCGAGGGCAGATTGTCGATGGCCATGACGTCTAGCGGCGGTGCGTCATGGACCCGGCGTGCGGGTGCGGCCCAATCGGTGATCTGGTCATACACCTTGATCGGCGAGAAATCGGAACCGGGATCGCAGGCGATATCGCCGATCACCCGCAAGGCGCGCGGCGCGGTCTTGGCGCTTTCGGGGACAAAGACCGGCACGCCGGGCATGGCGAGGATGCAATTGAGGAAAATCGCGTGATCCAGAATTTCGGGGAAGGGGCCGCCATCGGCGGTCTCATCCATATCCCACAGGGTCGGTGCAAGCCCCATGGCCCGGCAGAAATCGGCAGCCCCTGTGCCGACGCGGCCCTTGGCGCCGATGATGATCACGCGCGGGGGTTGCGGCAGGGCCGACAGCGCCGGTGCGATCGCGGCCCTGAGCGATGCCGCGTCACCCATCGGTGCGATGGGCGGGCAAATCTCGCCCCTGGCCTGCGCGATCAGCGCCATGACCGAGACAGCTGCCCCCGCATAGCCCGCCCAATAGCCAAACGCCGCAATCCGGCGGCCATCAACATCGACTAGATATTCCAGATCGTAAAGCGCACCACCGCCCGCGCGAAAGCGATCAAGAAGCACGCGCCCGGCCTGTTGCCCCTTATAGGCATGGCCAAACATGATATGGCGATGGACCAAGGGCGTGCCGTCATCTGGCAATTCCTTGAGACCGAAGATAATCGCATCGCGCGGGGCCGTGGGCCAACTATGTGCCGGGGCCACATCGGCACCGGCGGCGGTATAATCCGCAAGCGGCAAGACGCGGCGCGGGCTGTCTTCGACGGTGAGCTTGAAACCCTTGGCGATCAGCGCGGCCGCCCCTTGGGGTGTCAGGCCAACGCGGTCTTCATTCGGGCGGCTTTCGGCACGGACCCAGAGATGGATCATTCAATACTCCGTCCTTGCATGGATGCGGTCAGGCCCGTCCAGATGCGGGGTGGCGTTGAAACCCGCTAAGATCTGCACATCGGGCAAGACCATGATCCGGTGGATCGAGCAATTGCGGATCGGCACCAGCAGATGCGACATGCGCGCGATGTCAAGATCGAGCAGATGGCGCGCCATCATGCCAATCACGCCCCCTGATGTGACGCATAGCACGCGGCGGCCGGGACAGGCGGCGAGCGTCAGCATCTCGGCCACGCGCCCCTCGAAGCTGGCGTAGGTCTCATCGCCTTGAATTTCGGCGCGCTGCCAAGCTTGCATCACATCGGTGATGTGGTGGACGAAATTCTCGGGCGTGTGCTGGCTGGTGCCATTGCGTGCAGCATGTGCCTTGGTCAGGTTGAAATAATCCAGCTCGTTCAGGCGGGCGTCGACCTCGGGCATAGCGCCCATTTCGCCCATGGCGGCCAGTGTCTCGCGGTGACGGCGCAACGATCCGGTCAGGACGCGGTCGAATGGTGCATCATGGTCGCGCAGCCAATCGCCCAGCCAGCGCGCCTGTTGGTGGCCCAGATCGGACAGGCGGTCATAGCCTGCCTCGTCTTGCGCGGCCGAGTTGGCTTGGCCGTGGCGCACAAGAACCAGTTCACCCATGTCGCTTCCTTTCGTCTCTTTGCCCGGTGATGGGCGATCACGGCCCGGATCGCAAGGCCCGGCTGGACCCGTGGCGCAGGGCGTGTTTCAACATGGGCATGACCCATATTCCCGTCGATCCCGCCCGTTTCCTAGCCGATCTTCACGCGCTGCGCCGCTTTGGGGGCGATGATGCCAGCAAGGGGGTGCGGCGGCGCGCTTTCAGCCCCGAGGATCTCGCCGCCCGCGATTGGTTGGGCGAACAGATGGCGGCAGCGGGGCTCGAGCCGCACTTTGATCCGGCGGGCAATCTTTTCGGCCTGGCGCCGGGCCGGTCGCTTTTGCTTGGATCACACAGCGATACCCAGCCCGAGGGTGGCTGGCTGGATGGGGCCTTGGGCGTTGTCGCCGCGCTGGAGATCGCGCGCGCGGCCCGCGAATCGGACGGCCCCCCGATTTCCGTGGTCAGCTTCCAAGACGAAGAGGGCCGCTTTGGTGCGCTGACCGGCAGTTCGGTTTGGTCGGGTAAGCTGCCATTGGAGGCCGCCGATGGGCTAGTGGCCAGCGATGGTCTGTCCTTTGCCGCGGCGCGCGCGCAGCTTGGCGCACGGGTGCGTGATTTCGTCGACCCCGCGCGGTTCAGCGCCTTTCTGGAAATGCATATCGAGCAGGGCCCGGTTCTGGATTTGGCGGGTGAGGCGGTTGGCGTGGTCACGGGGATCGTGGGTTTGCGGCAGGTGCAGGTCACGATCAAGGGTCAGCAAAACCATGCCGGCACTACGCCGATGGCGTATCGGCGCGATGCCTTCAGTGTTGCAGCCAGCATCGCCACGGCCTTGCCCGACCGCTTTGCCAATATCGTGACACCGCAATCGGTTTGGACCATTGGCCAAATCGCGCTGCATCCGGGTGCGGCCTCGGTCGTGCCGGGGCGAGCGAGCTTTTCGCTGCAATGGCGCGATATCGCGTCCGACAGGCTCGACCGGATGGAGGCCGCGATCATGGCATTGCTCGATGATATGGCTGCCAGTTCGGGCTGCGAGATCACAGCCACGCGCTTGCGCCATGATTTGTCGCCCATGCCGATGGATGCGGGGCTGCAAGCGATCTTGTCGCAAGCGGCCGACACGGTGGCACCGGGGCGGTGGCGCAAGATGCCATCAGGCGCGTTGCATGATGCGTCTAACTTGGCGGCCTTGATGCCGGTGGGCATGGTCTTTGTCCCCTCCATCGGAGGGATTTCGCATGCGTTCGAAGAGGACACGCAGGAGGCCGATTTGGTCACCGGCCTTGCGGTTTTGGCAGATGCTGCGGCGCGGATCGGGTGAGGCAAGGCCACATCGCGCAAAGAAAAAGCCGCCCCGAGGGGCGGCTTTTTTCGCTATACCGTAAGCGCGGGATCAGCCCTGGCGGGCTTTGAACCGGCGCTGGGTCTTGTTGATCACATAGACCCGACCCTTGCGGCGCACGACGCGACAATCG
>JAQCLA010000228.1 GCA_027592105.1 Pseudomonadota bacterium
CGCGCCGCGCACATCGGATGCGCCGGGTGTCGGGTCGAAGACGGTCTTTGCCTGCCTCCAGCCCTTTTTGGGCGATACAGCCGCTGCACTGGAACGGCGCGGCGCGCGCATGATCCAAGCGCCCTTCCCCTTCGGTGAAGAGGGCACGACACTGTGGCTGCGCGCCATCGCCGATGAGTTCGGCGTCGATGACGCGACATTCGAGGCGGTGACCGCCGCCCCCCGCGCGCGGGCGCGCACCGCGATTGCCAATGCCTCCGAGCATCTGCGCGGCAAATCGGTGTTTTTCATGCCCGACAGCCAGTTGGAAATCCCGTTGGCGCGTTTCTTGACCCGTGAATGCGGGATGGAGGCAATCGAGATCGGCCAACCCTTCATCCATAAGGGTCTCGTCGGCCCCGATCTGGATCTGATGCCTGCCGGCCCCACGATTTCCGAGGGCCAAGATGTCGATAAACAACTCGACCGCGTCCGCGCTGCGCGCCCCGATCTGACCGTTTGTGGCCTTGGCCTTGCCAATCCGCTCGAGGCCGAGGGGCTGACGACCAAATGGGCCATCGAACTGGTCTTCACGCCCGTGCATTTCTACGATCAAGCCGGTGATCTGGCAGGGCTCTTCAGCCGCCCGATCCGCCGCCGCGCGCTTTTGAAGCTGGAGGCGGCAGAATGACCACGCCTCTTCTCTGTTTCGAAAATATCCCGGGGGTCCGGGGGCAGCGCCCCCGGATGCAGCCATGAAGCTGACGGTCTGGACATATGAAGGCCCGCCGCATGTCGGCGCGATGCGTGTCGCGACCGCGATGAAGGGTCTGCATTATGTGCTGCACGCGCCGCAGGGCGATACCTATGCTGATCTGCTTTTCACCATGATCGAGCGGCGCGGCCATCGCCCGCCTGTCAGCTACACAACATTCGAAGGACGCGATCTGGGCGAGGATACGGCCGGCCTGTTCAAGCGCGCTTGCCAAGATGCCTTTGATCGCTTTCAGCCCCAAGCGCTGATCGTCGGGGCCTCCTGCACGGCCGAGTTGATCCAAGATGATCCCGGTGGCCTGGCCGAGACGATGGACCTTCCCGTGCCGGTCATCGCGCTGGAATTGCCCAGTTATCAGCGCAAGGAAAATTTCGGCACGGACGAGACCTTTTACCAATTGGTGAAGGCCTTGGCCGGCCCCGTCGAGAAAACGGCCCATTTCACTGCGAACCTGATCGGCCCGCTCGCGCTGGGCTTTCGCCATCGCGACGATATCGAAGAGATCAAGGGCCTGCTCTACGAGATGGGCATCGGCATCAATGTCGTGGCCCCTTTTGATGCGACGCCGCATGATCTGACCCGGCTGGGTGCCGCGCATATCAATATCTTGATGTATCCCGAACACGCTGAGACCGCCGCCCGCCATATGGAGCGGGTGCTTGGCATTCCCTACACCAAGACGGTTCCCATCGGCGTTGGTGCCACCCATGATTTCGTGGCCGAGGTGGCCCGGATCTGCGGTGTAGAGCCGAAAAAAGACCTAAGCCGCCTGCGCCAGCCGTGGTGGTCGAAATCGGTCGACAGCACTTACCTGACCGGCAAGCGCGTTTTCCTCTTTGGCGACGCCACCCATGTGATGGCCGCCGCCCGCATCGCGCGCGACGAGATGGGCTTCGAGGTGGTGGGCCTTGGTTGCTACAACCGCGAGTTTGCAAGGCCGATGCGCGTCTTGGCCAAGGATTTCGGCCTCGAGGCGCTGATCAGCGACGATTACCTTGAAGTGGAAAAGGCCATCGAGGATGCCGCGCCCGAGATGATCCTCGGCACCCAGATGGAGCGCCATATCGGCAAGCGCCTCGGCATCCCCTGCGCTGTGATTTCCGCCCCTGTCCATGTGCAGGATTTCCCCGCCCGCTATTCCCCCCAGATGGGTTGGGAGGGGGCGAATGTGATCTTCGACACCTGGATCCATCCGCTGGTCATGGGGCTGGAGGAGCATCTTTTGGCGATGTTCCGCGAAGATTTCGAGTTTCACGACGACGCCGGTGCAAGCCATCATGGTGGCCACGCGCCGCGGGCATCGCAGGGGGGCCAGCCCCCCGTCAGCAAAGCTGACTCCCCCCGGGATATTTCTGAAACAGAGAAGACGGAGGAGGTCGCGGCCGAGACTGGCAGCGATGTGATGGTGTGGCTCGCCGATGCCGAGCGTGAGTTGAAGAAGATCCCCTTTTTCGTGCGCGGCAAGGCGCGGCGCAATACCGAGAAATTCGCAGCCGAGCGTGGTGTGACCGAGATCAGCGTCGATACGCTCTATGAGGCGAAAGCTCATTATGCGCGGTGATGGTGATCATATCCCCGGCTACCGGGTCGTGATCGTCACGCTCGACAGCCATGCGGCGGGTCCGGCGGCGCGTGTGAGCGAGCGGCTGTCAGGCGAGTTTCCGGGGCTGAACGTCAGCGTGCATGCCGCCGCCGAATGGGCCGAGAACCCCGCCGCTTTGGAAGAGGCGCGCATCGCCGTGCGCCATGGCGACATCATCGTCGCCAATTTGTTGTTCATCGAAGAACATATCACCGCGATCTTGCCCGCGCTTCAGGCGCGGCGCGATTCCTGTGACGCGATGATCAGTGTCATCTCGGCGCGCGAAGTTGTGCAGCTGACCCGCATGGGTGAGTTGGACATGATGAAGCCCGCCACCGGGCCGATGAAGCTGTTGAAAAAGCTGCGCGGGTCAAAGGAGCCTTCGGCCAATTCCGGCGAAAAGCAGATGAAGCTTTTGCGCCGCTTGCCCAAGATCCTGAAGTTCATCCCCGGCAAGGCGCAGGATTTGCGCGCGTGGTTCTTGACCATGCAATATTGGTTGGGCGGGTCCGACGACAATGTCGAACAGATGATCCGTTTCCTGATCGGCAGCTATGCCAGCGACCGCGCCTTCAAGGGCGCGCGCGCTGCGGCACCGATCGATTACCCCGAGGTGGGACTGTATCACCCCGATCTGCCGGGCCATCGGATCACCACCAACCCTGCCGATCTACCGCAGCCCGCCAATCCGGTTGCGACCGTGGGCTTGATGATGATGCGCAGCTATGTGCTGGCCTCCGACACCGCGCATTATGATGGCGTGATCCGTCAGATGCAGGAAGCTGGCCTTGCCGTTTTGCCCGCCTTTGCCGGTGGGCTCGACGGGCGGCCCGCGATCGAGGGCTATTTTGCCGGTGGCAAGATCGATGCCTTGGTCTCGCTGACCGGGTTCAGCCTGATCGGCGGCCCGGCCTATAATGACAGCGCGGCGGCGGTGGCGGTTCTGAAGGATCTGGACCTGCCCTATATCGCGGCCCATGCGCTGGAGTTTCAGACCCTTGGTCAATGGGCCTCATCGGCCGGTGGGTTGGGGCCGGTTGAGACCACGATGCTGGTCGCACTTCCCGAGATTGATGGCGCCACCAACCCGACTGTCTTTGGTGGGCGGCATGGGCTTGATGGTTGCGAGGGCTGTGCGCTGATGTGCCAAAGCCGATCGGCGACCAAGGCGATGGCGCCATGCCCCGAGCGGATCATCAGCCTTGTCGAAAAAACAAAGCGCCTTGCGCTGCTCAGGCGTAAGCGCAACGCCGACAAGAAGGTGGGGATCGTCTTGTTCGGCTTTCCGCCCAATGCAGGCGCGATTGGCACGGCGGCTTATTTGAGTGTCTTTGAAAGCCTGTTCAACACTCTGACGCGGATGAAGGCCGATGGTTACGCGGTCGATGTTCCGGCCACGGTCGACGATCTGCGCGATGCGATCCTCAAGGGCAATGCCAAGCAATATGGGCAAGAGGCGAATGTCGCCGACCATGTCGATGCTGACACGATGGTGCGGCATACACCGCCGCTAAAGGCGATCGAGGCGGTTTGGGGCCCGGCACCGGGCAAGATCCAATCCGATGGGCGCGGCGTGTTCATCCTTGGCCAGCAGTTCGGCAATGTCTTTGTGGGCGTGCAGCCGACATTCGGCTACGAGGGCGACCCGATGCGCCTTTTGTTCGAGCATGGGTTCGCGCCGACCCATGCCTTTACCCAGTTCTACCTATGGCTGCGCAACACCTACCGCGCCGATGTGTTGTTGCATTTCGGGATGCACGGTGCGCTGGAATTCATGCCCGGCAAACAGGCGGGGCTTGGCGCACGCGATTGGCCCGACCGGCTGATCGGCGAGATGCCGAATGTCTATCTTTACGCCTCCAACAACCCGTCCGAGGCGACGCTCGCCAAGCGGCGGTCAAACGCTGTGACCATCACCCATCTGACGCCGCCCTTGGCGTCGGCTGGGCTTTACAAGGGGCTGTCGGAACTCAAGGACAGCCTGACGCGCTGGCGTAGTCTGGC
>JAQCLA010000229.1 GCA_027592105.1 Pseudomonadota bacterium
GATGATGCCCGCCGATGGGCCGGAGCAGCTCAAACCCTATGACGCGATCTATTTCGGCGCGGTGGGCGCACCCGATGTGCCCGATCACATCACGCTTTGGGGTTTGCGCCTGCCCATTTGTCAGGGGTTCGATCAATACGCCAATGTGCGGCCCACCCGCATCCTGCCCGGCATCAAGGCGCCTTTGGCCGGTGTCGGCCCCGGCGATCTGGATTGGGTGATCGTGCGCGAAAACTCGGAAGGGGAATATTCCGGCCATGGCGGGCGGGCGCACAAGGGCCTACCCGAAGAGGTCGCGACCGAGGTGTCGATCTTTACCCGTGTCGGTGTCACGCGAATTATGCGCTACGCTTTTGCCTTGGCGCAGCAACGGCCCCGCAAGCTGTTGACCGTGGTGACGAAATCCAATGCCCAGCGCTTCGGCATGGTGATGTGGGATGAGATCGCGGCCGAAGTGGCCCGCGAATTCCCCGATGTGACATGGGACAAGATGCTGGTCGATGCGATGACCGTGCGGATGGTGCTCAAGCCCCAATCGCTCGATACGATCGTGGCCACGAACCTGCATGCCGATATCTTGTCGGATCTGGCCGGTGCGCTGGCGGGATCGTTGGGGGTGGCACCCACGGCCAATATCGACCCCGAACGCCGCTACCCGTCGATGTTCGAGCCGATCCATGGCTCGGCTTTCGACATCACGGGCAAGGGCATCGCCAACCCGGTGGCAAGTTTCTGGACCGCGGCGCAGATGCTGGAGCATCTGGGCGAACCAGCGGCCGCGACACGGCTGATGGCGGCTGTGGAACAGGTTTGTGCGGCTGGCATCATGACGCAAGACGTCGGCGGCACGGCCACGACGCAAGAGGTGACCGACGCCGTCATCGACGCGGTGCGCGGCGCGAACGCCTGAGAACACGCGGGCTTGATGGGCAAGGGGCGGCTGAACGGTCGCCCTTTGGCATGGGCATTTATAAAGACTGAATTCGCCAAAGAGTTACCTAGGTTCGTTAAAACAGCGGACAGTGTCTGCATCCAAAAGGTAACAGTACTTGTCAGCAGGCAGGGGAGTAGCGAAGCACATCCGCTCATCATTTGAGAACTGGTAGCAGTAAGGCTGTGGCCTATCGCTATCGCTGCACACAGCCATCAGGAACACGAGGCCCAACCCCCAGATCCACCATCGCCTTTTCTTCGGTTCGACGCTGTTGGACGGGTCCAACTTAGGTTTCACGCTACTCACGAGATGAGCTAAGTCGGTTTTTCAAGCGTTAGCAAGAATAACATTGGGATGGTGAGACGGATATCGTTCCCTCACTGCCAATAACTCTTGTTTTAAGTTTAATGCTAAAGCGTTTGATTGGGGCGCAAGGTATCATGCGAGCGATGCGAGCCAATACAAAACGAACTGCAAGAGATGTTTGGAGGCGAGTACCGGAATCGAACCGGTCTACACGGATTTGCAATCCGCTGCGTAACCTCTCCGCCAACTCGCCGCCGGGGTGGTGGACATCCAGGTAGCCGATGCGCGCAGGGTGCGCAAGGTTGCAAACGCGCGATCTT
Source organism: Pseudomonadota bacterium (assembly GCA_027592105.1). Lineage (GTDB taxonomy): Bacteria > Pseudomonadota > Alphaproteobacteria > Rhodobacterales > Rhodobacteraceae > Roseicyclus. The sequence continues at coordinate 1,561 of JAQCLA010000229.1, forward strand.
GTGCGCGCGCGCTGGGTGACAAACGTCGCAGCCCGCCAACCTGTCGTTGCGCAGGCCCGCGCGCTGTGCGAAGAGAATTATGGATAAACTAGACGGATTGGTTCAGTTCCCATGGCAGACTACGCCGAACGCCGCCGCACGATGGTTGATACGCAGGTGCGCCCCTCTGATGTCACCAGCTTTCCCGTGCTTGACGCGATGCTCACCATCCCGCGCGAGGCCTTTGTGCCCGATGCGCGGCGTGATCTGGCCTATGCGGGCGCGCCTGTCGATCTGACCGCGACGCGCCAGTTGATGGAGGCGCGCAGCATTGCCAAGATCTTACAGGCGCTTGATTTGCAGCCCGGTGATCTGGTGCTCGAGATTGCACCGGGCTTGGGCTATACCACGGCGCTTTTGGCCAGCCTGACCGATGCGGTCGTCGCCGTCGAAGAAGACGCGACCTTGGCCGCCGAGGCGGAGGCGGCACTGTCTGCGCAAGAGATCGACAATGCGGCTGTCTTGCACGCGCCCCTGACCGCAGGCAGCGCCAAGAACGCCCCCTATGATGCGATCGTGATCTTCGGCGGTGTCGCGCAGATGCCGCAAGCCTTGATCGATCAGCTTAAGGAAGGGGGCCGGATCATGGCCGTCTTCATGCAAGGCGCGCTGGGCGAGGCGCGGCTTGGCCGCAAGATCGATGGCGCGATATCCTGGCGGGTGGAGTTCAACGCGACAGCCCCGGTTTTGCCAGGCTTTGAACGGGTTGCAGGCTTCGTATTCTGAGCCATATCGATGGCATGAGGCCGGGCTTTGCACGGCAAGCAAAGGGTGAAGGCGATGACGGGCTGGAATATGCGAATAAAGCGCGGGCTTTGTGCGGCACTTGCCTTTGCGATGCTGGCAGCGGTGCCTGCGGGTGCTGATACACTGCGCAGCTCCATGGCCGATGCTTATCGCAATTCCGCCCTGTTGGAGCAGAACCGCTATTTGTTGCGGGTGCGCGATGAGGGTGTGAACCAAGCCATCGCGGCCCTTTTGCCGACGCTGAGTTTCACTGCCAGCAGCGCGCGCGATTTGGTGGCCGACACCACCACGACCACCGCGCGTCTGGTGGCCGAGGCGACGCTTTACGCGGGCGGGTCGCGCCGCAATGCGCTGCGCGGCGCGGAAGAGACCCTGAATGCCGCGCGCGCCCAGCTTGTGGCGCTTGAAGCGCAGGTGTTGGGCGATGCGGTCACCGCCTATCTTGAAGTCTGGGAGGCGCAGCAGGTCGTCGCCGTGCGCGAGGCCAATGTGCGCGTTGTGACCGAGCAGCTGCGCGCTGCGCGCGACCGTTTCGAAGTGGGCGAGGCGACCCGCACCGATGTCGCCCAAGCCGAGGCGCTTTTGGCGACCGCGCGCTCCAATCTTGCCGCCGCGCAGGGCACGCGCGATATTTCGCGCGAATTGTTCAATCTTGCCGTTGGGCGTTACCCTGACGCGCTGCCCGGTCCGGGCGCGATGCCAGCCCTTCCCACCTCCGAACAGGAGGCTGCGCGCCTTGCCCGGCAAGAGCACCCTGCCATCCGCGCCTTGCAGCATGAAGTCGCCGCTGCCGAGTTCGCGGTTGCGCAGGCGCGTGGGGCCACGCGGCCCAGCTTGTCGGTTGATCTGTCGCGAAGCGAAACCTTCGAGGCGCCGCTGGCTGCGCAGGAAGGCAATGACGCGCGTCTGAGCCTGACGCTCAGCCAACCCATCTACCGCGGCGGACAGCTCGGTTCGCTTGAGCGCCAAGCACTGGCGCAGGCCGAGGCGGTACGCGCCGGTCTGAACCGGCAAGTGCAGATCAATCTGCAGCTTCTTGGCAATGCTTATGCGCGGCTTGGGATTGCGACGGCGCAGATCCAAGCCTCGGACCAGCGGATCAATGCCGCTCAGCTTGCCTTTGAAGGCATCCGCGAAGAGGCGTCTTTGGGGGCTCGCACCACGCTCGATGTGCTGGATGCCGAGCAGGATTTGCTTGAGGCCCGGATCAGCCGGATCGAGGCGCAATCCGGGCTGTACGCTGCGGCCTATGGGATTTTGGGGGCGGCGGGCCTGTTGGGTGTGGCCAATCTGAACCTGCCGGTGCCGGAATATGACGTTGCGGCCTATGGGGCGACCTTTCAAGGGGGGCGGCCACGGATCGCCTCGCCGCAAGGTGATCGGCTCGACACGCTTTTGCAGGCGATTGGGCGGGAGTGATCGCGCTGCCGCAGCTTGCCGCGTAATCATCACAATTCGCGCTATCCGTTGTGCGACGGCGCGCTTGCCGCTATGTTTTCACGCAAGCCCCCCGCTTGAGGGGGAAAAGAGCTGGGCTGGTGTCAAGATTGCGCGGCACCTTTGTATCTGGTCAGCCTTGCGTATCGAGGAGTGAGCGGTGATGACGGAAGCAGCGAAATCCGCCGAAGAGATCGAGGATGTTCTGGCATCCATCCGACGCCTTGTTGCTGGCCCCGCCGCCAAACACGCCGCGCCGCCCCCCTCTGATGGTGCGGAAAAGCTTGTGCTGACGCCTGCTTTGCGGGTCAGTGACCCGGATGATCCTTGGGCGCCCATCGCGCCGCGCGCGGACGACGACACCCAGCAAGAGCAAGACCCAGCGCACGGGGATTCAGCTTGGGGGCTAGAGGATCGCCTGGCCGATTGGAGCGAGATCGCCGATAGCGCCGATGAGGCCGTTTCTGATGCGATTGCCGAAGGGTTGAATGCACAAGCGCCGTGGCCCGAGCATGATCGGCCCAGTTTCCGCGCCAAACTGACCCATCTG
>JAQCLA010000230.1 GCA_027592105.1 Pseudomonadota bacterium
GCCTTGATCAAGGCATTGGTCAGGCGCGTCTCCATCACCGCTTCGATGGTGATCTCGACCCGTTTGGCCCTGTGTGTCTGCATCTGCGTCAGCCTCCGGTGACGGCGCTGGCCACCGCGAGGTAAAGCGGGATGCCAAGCGTGAGATTGAAGGGAAAGGTCACGCCAAGCGAGAGCGTGAGATAGACGGATGGGTTCGCCTCGGGCAGCGCGACCCGCATGGCAGCCGGCACCGCGATGTAGGAGGCCGAGGCGCACAGCGTCATGAACAGCACGACGCCGCCGGTCGAAAGCCCGAGCAACAGACCGGCGCCAAGGCCCAGCACCGCCCCGATGGGCGGCATGATCACACCGAACAGGAACAAGCCGCGTGTCAGCACGGCGCGCGCCTCGCGCAGGCCACGACCGGCGACCAATCCCATATCCAGCAAGAACAGGCACAAAACACCCTGAAACGGCGCGACAATGAAAGGCGCGATACGGTCCATCCCCTCGTCACCGGTGATCCAGCCGATCAGGAAGGAACCCACCAAAAGCACGATAGATCCGTTGAGCAAGATCTCCCGCATCAGCCCATCTTCCATCTCGCCATTGGCCTTGCCGTAGCGCGCAATGATCCATAGCGCCGACAAGATCGCGGGTGCCTCCATCGCGGCGGCAACGGCGACCATGTAGCCCTCGGATGTCAGCCCAGCCGAGGTGATGACCGAGGTAGCCGCCACGAAGGTCACGATGGAGATCGAGCCGTAATGCGCGGCAACCGCCGCCGCATCGGTGACATCAAGGCGCGACATGACCCGCAGCAGCGCAAACGCGATCAACGGCAGCGCGAAGGACAGGATGACGCCCACCAAAAGCGACATCAAAAGCGTGGCATCGATCCCGTGATCGGCCACGCTAGCGCCGCCTTTGAAGCCGATGGCGAACAACAGGTAGATCGACATCCCCTTGGCAATGGCTTCGGGGATGGAGAGGTCGGATTTCGCGAAGGCGGCCAAAAGGCCAAGCGCAAAGAACAGGATGATCGGTGACAGCAGGTTATCCGCCGCAAGCGCCAATATCCCATCCATCCACTCACTCCTGTCGATTGTTTCGTCGCGTTTCCCTTAACGGGCGCGCAACCGTCGGTAAAGCTCAGCCGCGCACGAAATGGCGCACCTCGCCATCGAATGTTTCAAGATCCATCTCGGCCAGATCGGTCCAAAGCCCGTGCAATGTCAGCTGACCCGCATCGACCGCCTCGGCCACAAACGGATAGCTCATCAGGTTCTCGAGGCTGATCAAGATCCCCTCCTTCTCCAGCGCGGTCTGGCGATGGGCGGTATCGCTGATATCGGCGATCCGGGCCACAGCGGGACGCAGAATATCGAGCCAGCGACCAACAAAGCTGTCGATCTGGTCCAGTTCGGCCGCCTCACCTGCGCACATCTGCAAGCATCCCCGCACACCGCCGCATTGCGAATGGCCTTTGACGATGATGTGGCGCACCTTGAGGAACCTGACCGCGAACTCTACCGCCGCGGCCGTGGCTTGGTGATGCCCATCAGGCGCATAGGGCGGCACCAGATTGGCGATATTGCGATGCACGAATAATTCGCCGACCTGTTGGCCAAAGACCGGCCCAACCGCGACGCGGCTATCGCAACAGGCGATCACCATCGCCTGCGGGTTCTGACCTTCGATCGCGAGTTTGCGAAACAGGTCACGATTGCTGGGGAATTCGTGGGTTTTCCAGCGATTGTAGCGCTCAAGCAGATAGTCAGGCAGGGATTTGACACGGTGCATTTGTGGTCGTTCCTCGTGGGTGTCCGTCCCTTCATTAGCCCAATGCCACGCAAATTGGAGGCGATTTTTCACGCGGCAATAAGGCTTTGTTCAGACCCGGATCGCATTTTCGCGCCTGCCCATGGTGGGGGCGAAGTGTGGAGCGTTTGTATGAGGGCGGGTGTAACTGACCTACCGCTGGGGGAGCCTGCGCGCTTCAACCCCAGCCAACTTGAATTGCTGTGTGACCATTTAGGCGAACATCGTGCCGAAGCAGAGGTTGCGCATGCGTTGGAACGGATCGCCAAAAGCTTGGCCGAGATCGGGTCCGCCAAACGACAGGCGGATCGCGCGGCGTTGGAAAACCTGCTGGCCGCCCTTGTCGGCGACGCGCGGCTGATCGGCATGGCGACGTTGGCGCAGGCGGGGCGGCATGTGCTTGATTGTCTCGATCGGGACGATCCCATCGCCTTGGCCGCGACCTTGGCCCGGCTCGAGCGGGTCGGGGATCGCTCGATCGACGCGATCTGGGATCTGGAGGATCTTTCCGGGTGACGGGCCTTGCGGCGACCGGGCATGGCGCTAGTGTGGCGGCTCACGCAAATCGCCCTCAACCGCCCGAGTGTCATGCAAAAAGACCTATGTTTCGCCGCGCCCGATCCGAGGGCCATTCCCATTCGGCTCGTGGCAAGCGATGGCGCGCTTGATGATCTGACACAGGCACAGCGCGCTTGGGCCGAACATCACGGCTTTCGCGGTGCCTTGGGCCAAAACTGCGCCCTGCCCGGTGCCGATGGGCAACCGGTCATGGTCTTGCTTGGCACCGGCACCCCGCAAGAGCGGCTTTGCCGCCGCTTCGCACTTGGCCATGCCATCGCCGGATTGCCGCAAGCGACCTATCTGCTGTCCAACCCACCAAAAGGGGCCGATGGTGCGGAACTGGCCCTTGGCTATCTGTTCTCATGCTACCGCTTCGATCGCTATCGCGACCAAGGCCGCGCCCCGGCGCGGTTGATCGCACCCTATGGGGTAGATGCAGCGCAATTGGAACGCATCGCTGCCGCCGAGGCGCTGACGCGCGATCTGATCAATACACCGGCCGAGGATATGGGGCCCGACGCCCTCGAAGCGGCGGCGCGTGATCTGGCGGGGGCGTTCGGCGCCACGATTTCGGTCACCACGGGCGATGATCTGCTGGCTGCGAATTTCCCGCTGATCCACACAGTCGGCCGGGCTGCCGCACGCGCGCCACGCCTCATCGAGATACGTTGGGGCAAGGGCAAGCAGACGCTGACCCTGATCGGCAAGGGCGTCTGTTTCGACACGGGCGGCCTGAACCTCAAACCCGGCGCGTCGATGGGGCTGATGAAAAAAGACATGGGCGGCGCGGCCACGGTGCTGGGCCTTGCGCGGATGATCATGTCCGAGGGTCTGGATATCACCCTGCGCGTGCTGATCCCGGCGGTTGAGAACGCGGTATCAGGGGCGTCTTTTCGGCCCGGCGACATCTTCACCGCGCGCAGCGGCAAAACAGTCGAGATCAACAACACCGATGCCGAGGGGCGGTTGGTGCTGGCCGATGCGCTGGCCTTGGCCAATGAGGCGCCGGCCGATCTGACCATTTCGATGGCGACGCTGACGGGGGCGGCGCGGGTCGCGGTCGGCCCCGACATCGCGCCTTTCTTCACCGATGATGATGGCTTGGCCGCTGATCTCGCGCGGCATGCAGCGCTGGTGGCCGACCCGGTGTGGCGTCTGCCCTTCCATCCCGCCTATGAGGCGCTGATCGAACCGGGCATCGCCGATCTGGACAATGCGCCATCCGGCGGGATGGCCGGCGCGATCACCGCCGCATTATTCTTGCGCCGTTTCGTGCCGGATGTGCCGCGCTACGCGCATTTCGACATCTACGCCTGGAGCCAATCCAACGCGCCCGGTCGCCCCAAGGGGGGCTTGGGCCAAGGGGCGCGCGCGCTGTTTGCCCTTCTCAACGCGACAGGGACAAAAACATGACCGATCCGCGCACCACGCCAAGCAATGGGCGCGTGGCCCATATCTCGCTCGAGGGGCAAGTTGCGGCAGAACGCTTCGTCAATGGACGCTGGATGATGGTCCAGCAACCGATGGTCAACATCACCGATGCGCCGCGCGGCAACCGGGTCAGCCAGCTTTTGTTCGGTGAGCGGTTCTTGTCGCTGGAAACGGCCGATGGCTTTGCCTTTGGCATGGCCGAGCGTGACAATTACGTGGGCTATATCCTCTCCGGCGCGCTGACCGGGGCCGAGGATGCCACCCATTGGGTCACCAACCCAGCAACACATCTTTACCCAAAGCCCGATTTCAAATCCCCGCCCGATGTGGCGCTGTTTTTCGGCAGTCAGGTCAAGGTTGCTGGTGAGCGTGATGGCTTTTTGCGCATCCAAACGGGCCACCATATTCCTGCCCAACATCTCACGCCGATCCGCGCGCGGTTTTCCGACCCGGTCGGTATCGCCGATCTGTTTCTTGGC
>JAQCLA010000231.1 GCA_027592105.1 Pseudomonadota bacterium
GCGATCTAGCCTTGCCCGCGCTCTTGGCGCAGGCGCGCGGTGATTTGGGCGGCCACGATGATTTGGGCGCGCTTCTTGAGCGCGCATTGGTGGCCGAACCACCCTTGCAGCTGCGCGATGGCAGCAGCATCGCGCCGGGCTATGACCCGGATCTGGACGCCGCGCGCCGCCTGCGCGACGAGGGGCGCGGCGTGATTGCGGGCATGCAGGCCGATTATATCACGCAAACCGGCGTCGCCTCGCTCAAGATCCGGCACAATAACGTGCTTGGCTATTTCATCGAAACCACCGCGACCCATGCGCAAAAGATGCTCTCGCCGCCCTTGGCCGAGCAGTTCATCCATCGGCAAACCACGGCCAATGCGGTGCGCTTTACAACGCTGGATCTTTCCGAGCTTGAGACCCGCATCCTGAACGCCGGCAACCACGTGCAAGAGATCGAGCGTACCCTGTTTGCCAGCCTGCGCGACGCCGTCTTGGCGCAAGCCGATGTGATCGGGCAAGTCGCGCGCGCCTTGGCCGAGTTCGATCTGGCAGGCGCACTTGCCCGCCGCGCGGTCGAGGGGGATTGGACGCGCCCACAAATGCGCGAAGATCGCGCCTTTCACATCACAGGCGGGCGGCACCCGGTCGTTGAAGCCGCCCTTGCCCGCGATGGTGCGCCCTTTATCGCCAATGATTGCCGCCTATCGCCCGAGGGGGCGGCCGAGGGGGCGGCAATCACGCTTTTGACCGGGCCGAATATGGCGGGGAAATCGACATTCCTACGCCAAAACGCGCTGATCGCGATCTTGGCCCAAATGGGAAGCTATGTGCCTGCATCACATGCCGAGATCGGGCTTGTCAGCCAAGTCTTTAGCCGCGTCGGCGCGGCGGATGATCTGGCACGGGGGCGGTCGACCTTTATGGTCGAAATGGTGGAGACCGCTACGATCCTGAACCAAGCCGATCATCGCGCGCTGGTCATTTTGGACGAGATTGGGCGCGGCACGGCCACCTATGACGGCCTGTCCATCGCTTGGGCAACGCTGGAACATCTGCATGACGTCAACCGCTGCCGCGCACTGTTTGCGACCCATTACCACGAGATGACAGGGTTGAGCGCGCGCTTGCCCGGCCTCTCAAATGCCACGGTCGCCGTCAGGGAATGGCAAGGCGATGTGGTGTTCCTGCACGAGGTGCGCCAAGGGGCGGCGGACCGCTCCTACGGAGTGCAGGTGGCGAAACTGGCCGGTTTGCCACCCAGCGTGATCGCGCGCGCCCATCAAGTGCTGGATGCGCTGGAAAAGGGCGAGCGCGAGGGCGGCAACCGCAAGGCAATCATCGACGACCTGCCACTTTTCGCGGCAGCCCCTGCCGCGCCCGCATCGCCCGCCAAAGGCCCAAGCGCGCTTGAAGCGCGCTTGGGCAGTATCCACCCCGACGCGTTGACCGCGCGCGAGGCTTTGGCCTTGCTCTACGAGTTGAAGGATCTCATCGCGCGCGATTAGGCGCCGGTATTCGAAGAGACGCCGACCTGTGCGGGACGGACCAAACGGTCATGCAACATGAAACCCTCGGCCATGACTTGCAGGATATCGCCCGCCTTTGTGCCGGGGACGGGTGCCTCGAACAGGGCCTCGTGGCTTTCGGGATCGAAGCGATCACCAATCTCTGGCACGATCGGCGTGACGCCATGCTTGGTCAGCACCTTGAGCAATTCGCGCAAGGTCAGCTCGACCCCCTCGACCAAGGCGCGGTCGGCGTCGCCCGCGGCATCGGCGGCGCTGTTCAATGCACGGCGCAAATTATCGTAGACGGGCAGGAGGTCACGCACGATGCGTGTGCCGCCGTATTTCTCGGCCTCGCGGCGGTCCCGCTCGGCGCGTTTGCGCACATTGTCGGACTCGGCCAATGTCCGCAAAAGCCGATCTTTCAGCCCGTCACGTTCCGCGATCAACGCCGTGATCGGATCGAAGTCTTGGGCTTGATCGCCTTCAGCTGCGATGGCTTCGGCGATGGCCTCTGCCTCGGGTGTTGTGGCGTCAGCGAACTGTTCCTGGTTTGCGTCGGACATGCTTGCCCCCTTTGTCTTTCTTATCGGCGCTTAGCTGCGGTCAGCGATTAGTTTGCCGACCAGCTGCGCCGTGTAATCCACGATCGGAACGATTCGTCCGTAATTCAGCCGCGTCGGTCCAATGACCCCCACGGCACCGACGATCTTCCGGTCAGCGTTCATATAGGGAGAGACGACCAGAGCGGAACCCGAAAGTGAGAAAAGCTTGTTCTCGGAACCAATAAAAATGCGCACACCCTCGCCCGTTTCGGCCAATTCAAGGAAATCGGCGATATCGCGCTTGCGCTCAAGGTCATCAAAAAGCTGGCGAATGCGCTCAAGCTCATCCGCCTCGGCCGCATCAGCAAGCAGATTCGCCCGGCCGCGGACGATCAGGCGACCCAGATCGTCGCCGTCGCCATCCCAGACGGCGAGGCCAGCGGCGATCAGATGGGCCGCAATCTCGTCGATTTGGGCGCGGCGGCTTTCCACCTCGGTCTGGATTTCGGCGCGCAAGCTGCTGAGGGTGCGATCGGCCAGATGCGCGTTGAGATAATTCGCCGCCTCCCGCATCGCGCTGGGCGTATGACCCGGCGGCGGTTGAAACAGGCGGTTTTCGACATGGCCATCGGAATGGACCAAAACGACCAAGGCACGATCAGCCGAGAGTGAGACGAAATCGATATGCTTGATCGGCGCTTCGCGCTTGGGGGCCAAAACCACGCTGGCACCATGGGTCGCTTGCGACAGCGCCGACCCGATCCGGTCAAGGGTGGCCGCCACATCGGCGGTGTTGGTGCCAAGCGTTTCATCAAGGCTTTGCTTGTCGCTCAGCGCCAATTCGCCCACTTCGAGGAAACCATCAAGGAACATGCGCAGGCCAAGCTGTGTCGGGATACGCCCAGCCGAGACATGGGGGCTTCCCAGAAGGCCGAGAAACTCCAGATCCTGCATCACGTTGCGCACAGTCGCGGCTGAGACCTGCTCGGTCAGGCTACGGGTCAGGGTGCGCGAGCCAACCGGCGCGCCGGTCTCAAGATAGCCCTCGACGACGCGGCGAAACACTTCGCGCGACCGGTCGTTCAGATCGTTAAGAGGGGTATTTTGTTGCATTGCGCGGTCTGTCATCTTCATTGGGTGTTCGGGCATTCGGGGTTGCGCCGTAGTGCGCTGGCGGACTATGCCCCGCTTCACGGATCATCAGGAGAAAGATATGCGTCCTTCCGGCCGAAACCTAGACGAAATGCGCGAAATCGTGATCGAGACCGATGTGACGCGGCATGCCGAAGGGTCGTGTCTGATCCGCTGTGGTGGCACGCATGTTCTATGCACCGCAACACTGGAAGAGCGCGTGCCGCCCTTCTTGAAGAATACCGGCCTAGGATGGGTCACGGCGGAATATGGCATGCTGCCGCGCGCCACCCATACCCGCATGCGCCGCGAAGCGGCGGCTGGCAAGCAATCGGGACGTACGCAAGAAATTCAGCGCCTGATCGGGCGTGCCTTGCGGGCCGGTGTCGACCGCTCGGCATTGGGCGAACGTCAGATCACCATCGATTGCGATGTCATCCAAGCCGATGGCGGCACGCGCTGCGCCTCGATCACCGGGGGGTGGGTTGCGCTGCGTTTGGCTGTGAACAAGCTGATGAAGGCCGGCGACATCACCAGCGATCCGATCACTGACCATATCGCGGCGGTGTCTTGCGGGATCTATGCAGGTCAAGCGGTGCTTGATCTGGATTATCTGGAGGACAGCGAGGCAGGCACGGATTCCAACTTTGTCATGATGGGCAGCGGTGCCTTGGTCGAGATCCAGGCAAGCGCCGAAGGGGCCGCATTCTCGCGCGCGCAATTCGACGAGATGTATGGGTTGGCCTCGCAGGGGATCGCGGCGCTGGTCGCGGCGCAGAAGGACGCGTCACGCTGATGCGGCGGTTCGCGGGCAAACATCTCTTGGTCGCGACCCATAATCGCGGCAAGCTGGAAGAGATGGCGGCGTTGCTTGCGCCCTTTGGGATCACTGTCAGCTCTGCCGCTGATCATGATCTGCCGGAACCGGAAGAGACCGGAACCAGCTTTGTCGAGAATGCCCGGATCAAGGCCCATGCCGCGGCGCAGGCGACCGGGCTACCTGCGCTAGCGGATGATAGCGGCATCGAGATCGATGCGCTTGGCGGCGCGCCGGGTGTTTACACCGCCGATTGGGCCGAGACGCCGAATGGGCGCGATTTTGTCATG
>JAQCLA010000232.1 GCA_027592105.1 Pseudomonadota bacterium
AAGCAGGTCAAGAACCTCGGTTGGAAGCGCACGCTGATCATCGATGGTGCAACGCTGGACGAAAACTTCGTCATGGCCGCGCGCAACATCGAAGGTCTCGATGTGCTGCCCTCGATGGGCGCCAACGTCTATGACATTCTGAAGCGTGACACGCTGGTGATTACCCGCGCAGGTCTCGAAGCACTGGAGGCTCGTTTGCAATGAGCGCGAAAGCAGAACATTACGACGTGATCCGCAAGCCGATCATTACCGAGAAAGCGACCATGGCATCCGAAAACGGTGCCGTCGTCTTCGAAGTGGCGATCGACAGCAACAAGCCGCAGATCAAGCAAGCCGTCGAAGAGCTGTTCGGCGTCAAGGTGAAGGCCGTGAACACGACCATCACCAAGGGCAAGAACAAGCGCTTCCGTGGTCGTCCCGGCACCCGCAAGGATGTCAAAAAGGCCTATGTCACCCTCGAAGAGGGTAACACCATTGACGTCGCAACCGGTCTTTAATAGATCGCGGCATCTTACCGGCTCCGGGTTTCCCCGGGGCCGCGTGTTTTTCCCGGGGTAGGGGCGTGTTGCGCGCGATCTGACCGGCGAATTCCACCGGGGACCTTCGGGGCCCTATACCAAAATCGGGGCCAACCGCCCCGCAAAGCAACGGAAGACAGAAAGCATGGCACTCAAGTCGTATAAGCCGACGACGCCGGGCCAGCGCGGGCTGGTGCTGATCGACCGTTCGGAGCTTTGGAAAGGTCGCCCTGTCAAATCCCTCACCGAGGGTCTGACGGGAAATGGCGGCCGGAACAATACCGGACGGATCACCGCACGCCGGCGTGGTGGTGGCGCAAAGCGTCTATATCGTATCGTCGATTTCAAGCGCACCAAGTTCGACATCTCGGCAACCGTCGAGCGGATCGAATACGATCCCAACCGCACCGCCTTTATCGCGCTGGTGCGTTATGAGGATGGCGAACAGGCCTATATCCTCGCCCCCCAGCGTCTGGGTGTGGGCGATAAGGTCGTGGCAGGTTCCAAGGTCGACATCAAGCCGGGCAATGCGATGCCTTTCTCGGGCATGCCGATCGGTACCATCGTGCACAACATCGAGCTCAAGCCCGGCAAGGGCGGCCAGATGGCGCGCGCGGCTGGCACCTATGCGCAGTTCGTTGGTCGTGATGGTGGCTACGCGCAGATCCGCCTGTCTTCGGGTGAACTGCGTCTGGTCCGTCAGGAATGCATGGCCACCGTCGGTGCCGTGTCGAACCCCGACAATTCGAACCAGAACCTCGGCAAGGCCGGTCGCGTCCGTCACATGGGCAAGCGTCCTTCCGTTCGCGGTGTCGCGATGAACCCGATCGACCACCCCCATGGTGGTGGTGAGGGTCGGACCTCGGGTGGCCGTACACCGGTTACGCCTTGGGGTAAGGACACCAAGGGTCGTCGTACCCGTAACAAGAACAAGGCGTCGCAGAAGCTGATTATCCGCTCGCGTCACGCCAAGAAGAAAGGGCGCTGATCCATGTCGCGTTCCGTCTGGAAAGGGCCTTTTGTCGACGCTTACGTCCTCAAGAAGGCCGAGAAAGCCCGGGAATCCGGCCGCAACGAGGTCATCAAGATCTGGTCGCGCCGTTCCACCATCCTGCCCCAGTTCGTGGGCCTCACCTTTGGGGTCTACAATGGCCAGAAGCATGTCCCGGTGAATGTCACCGAGGATATGATCGGCCAGAAATTCGGGGAATATTCGCCGACGCGCACCTATTATGGTCACGCGGCCGACAAAAAAGCCAAGAGGAAGTAAGCCATGGGCAAGGATAAAAATCCCCGCCGCGTGGCGGACAACGAGGCGATGGCCAAGCTGCGCATGCTGAAGACCAGCCCGCAAAAGCTGAACCTTCTGGCCCAGATGATCCGCGGCAAGAAGGTAGAGAAGGCTTTGACCGATCTGACCTTCTCCAAGAAGCGGATCGCTCTGGATGTGAAGAAGTGCCTTCAGTCCGCAATCGCCAATGCCGAGAATAACCACGGCCTCGATGTCGATGCGCTTGTCATCGCCGAAGCTTGGGTCGGTAAGAACCTTGTGATGAAGCGTGGCCGTCCGCGGGCACGTGGCCGCTTTGGCCGTATCCAAAAGCCCTTCAGCGAGCTGACCATCATGCTTCGCCAGATCGAGGAGACTGTCTAATGGGACATAAGGTCAATCCGATTGGCATGCGCCTACAGGTCAACCGCACCTGGGATAGCCGCTGGTATGCCGACACCAAGGACTACGGCAACCTGCTGCTCGAGGATCTCAAGATCCGCGCATTCGTCGCCGAAGAATGCAAGCAATCCGGCATCAGCCGCGTGATCATCGAACGTCCGCACCGCAAGTGCCGCGTCACGATCCACGCCGCTCGTCCGGGTGTGATCATCGGCAAGAAAGGGGCTGACATCGAAGGTCTTCGCAAGAAGATCGCCGCCATGACAGCCTCCGAACTGCACCTCAACATCGTCGAAGTGCGCAAGCCCGAGCTTGACGCCCAGCTGGTGGCCGAGTCGATCGCCCAACAGCTCGAGCGCCGGGTCAGCTTCCGCCGTGCGATGAAGCGTGCCGTTCAAAACGCCATGCGTATGGGCGCACTGGGCATTCGTGTGAACGTCGCGGGCCGCCTCGGCGGTGCCGAGATCGCGCGCACCGAATGGTATCGTGAAGGGCGCGTGCCGCTGCACACGCTGCGGGCCGATATCGACTATGCGGTCTACGAAGCCTCGACGCCTTATGGCATTATCGGAATCAAGGTCTGGATCTTCAAAGGCGAAATCATGGAGCACGATCCCGCTGCTCGTGATCGTCGCATGCAGGAGAGCCAGGATGGTGGGGCCCCGCGCCCGCGCCGCGACCGCTAAGGAGCACGGAAAATGCTGCAACCAAAGCGTACAAAATTCCGCAAGATGCATAAGGGCCGCATCAGCGGTGATGCAAAGGGCGGGTCTGACCTGAACTTCGGCACCTTCGGCCTCAAGGCGCTCCAGCCCGAGCGCGTGACGGCACGTCAGATCGAGGCGGCTCGCCGCGCGCTGACCCGTCACATGAAGCGTCAGGGCCGTGTCTGGATCCGGATTTTCCCCGATACGCCCGTGACCTCCAAGCCGGTCGAAGTCCGGATGGGTAAAGGTAAGGGTTCGGTCGATTACTGGGCCTGCAAGGTCAAGCCCGGCCGCATCATGTTCGAGATCGATGGCGTGAACGAAGAAATCGCGCGAGAGGCCCTGCGCCTTGCCTCGATGAAGCTGCCGATCAAGACCCGCACCGTGGTGCGCGAAGACTGGTGATACCCAGCACTTCGTGAAGAAAATGGACCCCCGGCACGCAAGCGCCGGGGGTTTTTCTTTGTTCGCCCAGCCACGGTGGCCCGCAGGGTGGGCCTTTAGGCGCACCGCCCCCTGCGATCTCGCCCCTTGCGCCAAGGTGCGCCTGAAGGCACATCCTACCCCACACCACAGGAGGCCCACCCATGCCCGAGATCAAATCGCTGTTCGTCACCCGACTCTATCATGCCAAGCTGGTCGAACTTGGTCCCGCCGTCGATCATGACGAGTTGGTGGCCTCGTGCTTCTCCATCGCCGAGGATGATGAGGCCGGTCAGGATTGGTGCGAGGAGAACGGCTTTCCCGGCTATACCTCCTATGCGTCCCTCACCGACCTGCCGTGGCGCTTTCCGATCTTTCAAACCATGGTCACAGCACTTGACGCCCATGTCGCGGCCTTTGCCGCCGATCTGGAGTTCGATCTGGAGGACCGCAAGCTGGTGCTGGAGGATCTGTGGATCAACATCCTGCCCGAGGGCGGCATCCACACCAGCCACATCCACCCCCATGCGGTGATCTCAGGCACGACCTATGTGCAGGTGCCGCCCGCCGCGCGCTCGATCAAACTCGAAGATCCCCGCCACGCGATGATGATGGCCGCCCCCAGCCGCCGCAAGGATTGCCGCGAGGAGTTGCGTGCCTTCATCTACCCCGGCCCGGTGGCGGGTGATGTGCTGCTCTGGGAAAGCTGGCTCAGGCACGAAGTGCCGATGAACATGGACGAAGATGATCGGGTGAGCGTGAGTTTTAATTATAAGTGGGGGTGAGCGTGTCACAAAGGCCGGCGAACGTGCTCAAGTAATTCGACCAATCATTGCTTGCCATCCCCTCCCATCCCCCCTATACGCCCCCTTTATTCACCGAACTCCACGGGAATCGGCGTGACCCTGTTGATCAGGGGCGTCCCCGTGATGTTGAAAGGA
>JAQCLA010000233.1 GCA_027592105.1 Pseudomonadota bacterium
TTCCTTTTGATCCGATAAAAGATCGGCCTCGAGTGCGCGATCCTCTTCCGGGGTGGCGCCACGCGGCCTGGTGCCTGCGATGGGGCGGATCGTGACCTCGCCGCCAAAGACCCGCACAAGGATCTCGGGGCTGGCGCCGACCACTTGGAATGGGCCGAAATTGAAAAAGAACATGAAGGGCGAGGGGTTGGTGCGCCGCAATGCGCGGTACAGTGCAAAGGGCGGCTCGGGGAAATCCTGCGTCCAGCGTTGCGACGGGACGACCTGAAAGATGTCGCCTGCGCGGATGTAATCCTTGGCGCGTTCCACGGCGGCCAAATAATCGGCATGGACGAAATTCGAGACCGGGTCGGGCAAGGGGCGCATCTCGCCCATTTCGCGGGCGGCGGTGGCGGGGGCGCGTTCCAGATCGCGCAGCGCGTCCGACACACGCTCGGCCGCTTGCGCATAGGCCGCGCGCGCCGATAGCCCCGATGACACCCATGCAGGTGAGACCACCGTCACCTCGCCCTTGACCCCATCGAGCACCGCGATGATCGAAGGCCGCATCAACACCGCATCAGGCAAGCCCAGCGGATCGGGGTTCACATTGGGCAAATGCTCGACCAGCCGGATCATGTCGTAGCCCAGATAGCCGAATAGCCCCGCCGCTGCGGCGGGCAGATCGTCGGGCATGTCGATGGCCGATTCCGCCAAAAGCGCGCGTAGAGCCGTCAGAGGTGCATCGTCACAGGGCGCGAAGGCCTCGCGGTCAAAGCGCGCCGTGCGGTTCAACCGGCTTGTCTGGCCGTGACATTCCCAGATCAGATCGGGCTTGCAGCCGATGATCGAATAGCGCCCACGCACCTCGCCGCCGGTCACGGATTCAAGGATGAAGCTGTCGCGCCCCGCGTCGGTGAGTTTCATCATCACCGAAACGGCGGTGTCGAGATCGGCTATCAGCCGGGCATGCACAAGTTGGTTTTGGCCCTTGGCCCAACCCGCCTCAAAGGCTGCGAAATCGGAAATCTGGGCCATCAGGGAAACTGCGCATGCACGGCGTTGATCACCGCTTGATCAAGGCGGATGCCCGCCCCGGTCTGAAGCGCTTGACCATAGGCTTCGAACACATCTTGCGCCTGTGTTTGGGCAACCGCTTGGCCCAACACTTGCAACAAGATCTGGGTATTCGGGTCGTCACGCGCGGCAGGGTTGATCGCATCAAGTTGGGCGATCAGCGCGCGATCGGCACCCGGCACCAAGACCACATCACCCACGGCGCCCAGTTGGAACAGCTGCGCCACTAGCGTCGGTGGCGCGTCGGGAATAAAGCCCTGCCTGCGAATATCGCGCTCGGTCTCGACGCGGCCCAAATCCTCCAGCGTTGCACCTTGGGCAAGCTCGCCCAACAGCATCTCCGCGCGCGCATTGATGGCGGCACGGATCGCGTCCGCCCGCCAGTCGGCGCGCACTTCGGGGCGGATTTGGGCCAGCGGCGGCAAGGTTGGCGGCACGATCGCATCCAGCCTGAGCGCGAAAAGCCCCCCATCCGAAAGCGTCAGCAACTCGGGGAAATCGCCTTCATCCACCGCCATGGCAGCCTCGCGGAAGGCGTCATATGCGGCAATCCCCTCTTCCGAGGTGGGGGTATAGTCGATGCGCCCCAGCACCAATTCCGTGGTCTCGGCAAGCTCTTCCAGCGTCAGCCCCTCGGCCAAGAGGTCATCGACGGGGTCACGCAGATCATCGATGGCGCGACGCGCGGCCTCGGCGGCCAATTCGGCGCGCAGCTCTTCCTCAGCCTCCTCGAAGGTGATTTCCGACGCATCAAGCACCGCGTTCACTCGAAACAGCGCAGGTCCAAGCGGGCTCGGTGCAGGGCCGATGATCTCGCTGGACTGATCGCCAAAGATCAACGCCGCCGCCTCGGGCAACAGGTCGTCGCGCGTGACCTCGCCCAGATCGACATCCTCGAAACTCAGGCCACGCTCGTCCAAGATCGCGTCAAAGCTGCTCTCACCGGCCAAGATGGCGTCATATGCGGCCTGCGCCTGCGCGGTATCGGCAAAGACCAACTGTTCGAGCAAACGCCGCTCGGGCTGGCGGTAAAGCGCGGCGCGGTCGTCGTAAAGCGCGCGCAAGGCGGCCTCGTCGATCGGTGTCGTGTCCATCAGCATCGTGGGCGTGACCCAAGCAAAACTGATGGCGCGCGCCTCGGGGCGGGTGAAACGCGCGGGGTTCGCGGCATAATGCGCTTCCAGATCGGCGGCATTGGGCAGCGGCACGCCCTCGGGCAGATCGGCGTCAGTAACGATCAACAGCCGCGCATCGCGGGTTTCGGCCTGATAGGCGACAAGCGCCTCGGTGATGGTCTGATCGGGCGCAATGCCGCCGATGACCGCGGCTTGCAACAAGGCGCGGGCGGTATCCTCGCGCACCTCTTGCTCGAACTCAGCAGGGTTCAGCCCATTTTGGCGCAGGGTGAATTCATAGCTTTCGCGGTCAAAGGCCCCATCAATGCCTTGGAAGGCAGAGAGCTGCGTGATCTGGCGCGCGACCTCCGCATCGCCGACCGACAGGCCCATCATTTGCGCTTCGTTGACAAGTGCGGCGCGTGCCACCAACGATTGCAAGACTGCCTGATCCACGCCTTGTGCGCGCAAGGTGGCCAAGGTCACGGGCTGGCCGGTCTGTGCGATCCGGGCGCGGATTTCCTGATCGAGCGCGCGGGCATAATCCTCGGCCGAGATCTCGACCTCGCCCACGGCACCGACGCGGCTTGCCCCACCCGAGAATGAACCGATGCCGAAGCCCGCCAAGGCGATGAACAGCAAGCCAAGGATGATCCAGATAAAAAGGTTCGAGGCCTTTTTCATAGCCGTTTTTGCCATGGTGCACTGGTCCTTCCGCTGTCTGCTTGCGCCTTTTCCGGGCGCATCGGGTCGCAGGGTTGATTACGCGCTTGGGCGCGGCACGGCAAGGGCCGCAGGGTGGCCTTCAGGGATCGAGACCTGCCAAACGATCCACCACGCGGACAAGCCCGGCTTGATCGGCATTGGCAAAGGCGATGCGCAGCGTCGCCTCGGCCTGTCCTGTGCCGCCTTGTGCGCGGCTTGGCCCGAACATGGTGCCCGGCAAAACCAGCAAAGCCGCATCCGCGACCATGCGTTGGGCCAGCGCGTCCGAGGCCATGGCAAACGGATGCTGCACATAGGCGAAATAGGCCCCGCAGCCCAAAAGCCGCCAGTCGGGCAGCCGGGAGAATTCGCGCGTGATTGTGTCGCGGCGCGCCAAGATCTCGGCCCGTTCACCGGCTAGCCATGGCCCAAGGTTGCGCATCCCCCATAGCGCGCCGATCTGACCCACCTGCGGTGGGCAAATCGCGACGGTATCGAGGAATTTCTCCACCTCCGCCAAGCGCGCAGCGCCGGCCATGATCGCGCCCACCCGATGGCCTGTCAGCCGGTAGGCCTTGGAGAAGGAATAAAGATGAATGAGCGTCCGCTCCCAATCGGGATCAGCGAACAGATCATGCGGCGCGCCTGCGCCGGAATGAAAATCGCGGTAGGTTTCATCGACGACCAAAGCGATATTGTGGCGCTGTGCCAGATCGTAAAAGGCGCGCAAAAGCGCGGCGGGGTATTCGACGCCTGCGGGGTTGTTGGGGCTGATCAGCACGATGGCGCGTGTGCGCGGCGTGATAAGGGCGGCCGCCCGATCCGGATCGGGCAACAGATCGTCGCCCGTGGGCAAATAGACCGCGCGCACCCCCTCCATATCCAGCCACATCTTGTGATTGAAATAGAAGGGCAGGGGCAAGATCACCTCGTCGCCCGCACCCGCCAGTGTCGACATCGCCGCCGTAAAGGCTTGGTTGCATCCCGCCGTGATCGCCACTTGGCCAGGGGCGATCGCACCACCATAGCCCGCCGTCCATTGCTGCGCTAATTCGGCGCGCAACGCGTCCATGCCCAGAACGGGTCCGTAAAGATGGCTTGTCGGATCGTTGATCATCGCTTCGGTCATGGCGCGCACCAGACCTTCGGGCGGGGGATCGACGGGGGCGGCTTGGCTGAGATTGATCAGCGGGCGTTCAGCCGAGAACTGCTGCCCCGCGATCCAGCGCCGCGCCTCCATCACCGGGGGGGCGAAAGTTTTCACATAGGTCGGATTGATCGGTTCCATGCCTGCCCCAGCGCCGCCTGATGTGCGGCGTCCCCTGCTTCTTCGTTTCTGAAATATCCCCGCCGGAGGCCACCGCCAGCCGCCAGAGGCACG
>JAQCLA010000234.1 GCA_027592105.1 Pseudomonadota bacterium
CCGCCGAATAGGCCCAGCGTCGCGGCAAATACCGCGTGGCCCAAGGCACCATCAGCCCCCATGCCAGCGCGATTAGCCCTGCCATGAAGTATGTCGCCGAAGTCGCCTCGGCGCTGCCAAGCGCGTCATACACAACCAACGGCATGGCCGAGATCAGCGTGCCGCGGACACTGGCCTCGATCCCTGCAAGCATGGCGAAATGCCGGACCTTGGGGGCGGGGCTGTGATGGAGTGCGAGGGGGATGTAACTGGTGGCCATGGTTGTACTGCAATTTCAGGCATCAGGCGCCCGAATGCGGCCCGGGTCTGGCCCGCCCGCGACAGCAGCATGTCGGGATCATGCGTACCAACAAGTCCATTTTCGCACATGCCTACCGAGACGGGAGTACCATACGAGAGCCATCGCGCTTGGGCAGGGCAGGCAAGCGGTGGGACCGGCCCTGAGTGCCGCCGTGACCCGACCCTTAGAAACGCTCGGCGCGTTGGGTCTGGGGCAAATGGCGGTTCTCAGGATTTCGCGCGATGGCCGACGGGCCGCAAGGGCGGTGCAGCCGGCAAGAGCGCGCGGATATCGGCAAAGGGGAAACGCGGCTCAAAGCGAAAAGCCTCGGCACGGCTGTGCTGTGGCGCGTTTGCTTGACCTGCGCGAAACGCGGCCTGACGGTCGGCTGCGATGACAAAGCGTTCGGGGTCTTGGCTTTCATGGCAACGTATCGCGGCGGATTTTGCTGTCCAATGTGGTGTGACATCGACCCAGATATTGGGCGCAAAGCCCGTGCCGCCCATCGTGTCCATCTCCAGAAATGGTACCGAGAAACCGCAAGCTTGGCTGGCGGCAATCGACAAGGCGCGATGGTCGGCATGGTAGTCATTGGGCGCGTGGCTGATCAACAGATCAGGTGCGACTTCGTCGATCAGCGCGACCAGCCTTGGCACAAGCCTGTGCTCTGTGCTGAGGCCGCCATCAGCGAAATCCAAGAAGACGGGGGTTGAGGCCAGCGCCGCTGCGGCGGCTGTCGCCTCGGCGGCACGGCGCTGTGCCAGTTGCGCGGGCACCGCCCGCCCACCCGCCGCGCCATCGGTGGCAATGGCGAGCACCAGTTCAGCCCCCATCGCCGCCCATGCCGATAGGCTGCCCCACGCATAGATTTCTAAATCATCGGGATGCGCACCGACAGCCAAGATGCGCATGCTCACGCCTCCATGGCCAGAAACTCAAGCACCATCGCCGCTGTCCAAGTGAAGCGTCCACCACCAAGGGGTTCGCCGGTATGCGGATCATAGTATTCAGCAAAGCCCGATGTGCGGATCAGATCAAGCGAGGCGCGGGTGATCGCCTCGGCGGCATCGTCGAGGCCAGCACGCGCAAGGCCGTCACCGATCATGTAGTTGACCACCAGCCACGCAGGCCCACGCCAATAGCGCTTGGACTGGAAACGCGGATCATCGGGGGCATGCGAGGCCACGCCAAAGCGGCTGCCGTGTCCGGCGATTGTCTGGGCGATGCGGGCTGCGCGCGCGGCGGGGATCGGGGCAAAGGCGGCAAGCAAACCACCGATCGAACGGCTGTCGATCAAGGTTTGTGCAACACGGTCATAGCATAGGTATTGGCCATGCGCCTCGGACCAAAGCGTTTCCATCGCGGCAATGCCGTTGGTTGCAAAGCGGCGGTTCTCGGTGGCGATCTCGGTCAGGCCAAGCTGCTCTGCCAGATCGGCCAGATCGGCGGCTGAGCGGATCAAGATCGCGTTAAAGCCGGGATCAACGACGCGGAACGGTGAGGCGTCATGAAGCTTGGTATTGTCCCAATCCAAAGCGCGGAAATGCTCAACCAGCCAAAGATAGCGATCATACTGCTCCTTGGTCGGGCGATGCTCGGGGTTGGCGTGTTGGGTGTCGCGCCGCGTATAGGGGGCGATGCCATCGGTCGGCACACGCGCAAAAGGTGCATCCCAATCGATGGAGTTGTCACGCCCAGATTCCCAAGGGTGAATAATCGCCACAAGGCCGTGACCGGCCGGATCGCGTGTCGCGTAGAACCAGCGGTGCCATGCCGCGACCTTGGGCAACAAGGCGCGCACGCGATCAGCCGCCGCAGTGCGGTCTTGCGCGTGGTCATAAAGACGCCGCAGCGCAAAGCCTGCGACGGCAGGCTGTGTGATGCCCGAGGTCGGCACCGGGCGCCCCGTGGCCCAGACATCTGGGCCGGGGAAATACCCGTCATCGGGTTTGTGGAACACGATATGCGGCACCATGCCATCGGGCCATTGATTGGCAAAAAGCGTCTCGATCTCGGTCCAAGCGCGGCTTTCGTCGAAATGGCGCTGTCCCAGCGCCGTCAGGCACGAATCCCAGTTCCACTGAAACGGATAGAGACCTTTTGTGGGAACGGTATAGGTGCCTCGGTCGTTTTCTTTGAGAATATCGATGGCGGCATGCGACAGGTCGTTCATCTGAGGGCTTTCTGCGTGTCTGGGTCAAACCAGCGAATACGGTCGAGAACCGGGGAAAAGACGATGCGATCCCCCGGATTGGGGAGGGTATTTGAATCAAGTACGGCGCGAAAGAGTGCGCCAGCCACTTCGGTGGTCACAAGCGTATGAGGGCCAAGCGGTTCGACCACACGCACCGTGGCCATTATGCCCGTATCGGATGGAACTACATCTTCGGGGCGGATGGCGAAATCGATCCGTGCGCGGTCGATGGCGGGGCCGGCAAAGCGATGCCCGGCGATTTCCCATTCGCCGTTTCCGCTGCGCGTGGCGGGCAAGAAGTTCATCGGGGGATTGCCGATGAATGATCCCACAAAGCGTTCGGCAGGGTTGCGATAGACTTCGACCGGATTGGCCGCCTGTACGATGCGCCCCCCATTCATGACCGAGATGCGATCAGCCATGCTCATCGCTTCGACCTGATCATGGGTGACATAGATCGTGGTCGTATTCGAGGCGGCCAGAACGCCCTTGAGTTCGGCGCGCATCTCCATGCGGAGCAGCGCATCAAGGTTCGACAGCGGCTCATCCATCAAGATGACGTCCGGCTCCATCGCCAAGGCGCGCGCCACGGCCACGCGCTGGCGCTGGCCACCCGACAATTGGCCCGAATAGCGTTTGAGGAGTTGCTCGATATGCATCAATTCGGCCGTGCGGGTGACACGACGGGTCACTTCGGCTTGCGGCATTTTCTTCATGCGCAAACCAAAAGCGATGTTCTCAAAAACCGTCAGATGCGGGAAGACGGCATAGTTTTGAAACACCATCGCAATGCCGCGTTCGCGTGGCGAAAGCTGATCGACACGGCGATCACCGATCCAAACCTCGCCGGATGATGGGGTTTCAAGGCCCGCGATGATGCGCAAAAGCGTGGTCTTGCCGCAGCCCGAGGCGCCAAGCAGCACCATGAACTCACGGTCGGCGATGGTCAGATCGACCTCGTGCAGCGCTTTGAACGCGCCGAAGGACTTGGCGACGCCACGAATGCGGATTTCGGCCATGTCAGCTCTCCTGTCGTGCTGGGCGGTCGGGGGTCATCGGTTTGCGATCCCCCACATTGCAAAAAGGTATTTGCGCACCGCGAAGATGAACAAAAGTGCGGGGATCACCAAGACAGCACCGCCCGCGAACTTCAGATGCAGCGGCGAGACATCGAGCGATTGCAGAAGGAAGGCGGTCAATGTGCGGTTCTGGATCGTCAGCACAGCGGCGGCAAAGACCTCGTTCCATGAAATCACAAAGGCAAAGACCGCCGATGCCGCGATGCCGGGTGCAGCCAAGGGCAAAACGACCTTGTGAAAAGCTTGAAAGCGCGTGCAGCCAAGCGTCCAAGCGGCCTCTTCCAACTCGACCGGGATGCCCGAGAACAGCGAATAGGTGATCAAGACCGCAAAGGGCAGCGCGAGCGTGGCATGAACAAGCGCAAGGCCGATGATCGTATCGTCAAGCCCGGTGCGGATGAACATCACCGCAAGTGGCAGGGCAAGCAGTGGCAGCGGAAAGGCGCGCGTCATCACGACCAGAAAGCGAAACGCCTCTTTGCCGGGGAAATCGAAACGCGACAGCGCGTAGCCTGCGGGTGCGCCAAGCCCGATGGCCAAGATCATCGTCACTGCGGCCACCTGCACCGAGTTCCACAGCGCATCCAGCACACCCCGAAACCCAAAAAAGAACGCAAGCGAGGCGGTATCGAACGAGGGGATCAGCGATCTGGGAAAGCTTGTCACCTCTTGCGGTGCCGAGAGCGCGTTGGTCAGCAACA
>JAQCLA010000235.1 GCA_027592105.1 Pseudomonadota bacterium
TCTCGCGCTCGACGGCGGCCCCGCGCGGTAGAATCTCGCACCCTGCAAGGCCAAACACGATCAACGCGCAGGCCAAGACACCACGAATACGAAATTTAACCATTTGCGCTCTGCCCCGCATTCTTTGCGAACCTGTTTACGCAGCGCGGCTATAAATTCAACTTTCGCAAATAAAAATATCGAAAGAAGATGCAGAAATGCCCTTTTGCCCAGCCCGTCGATCGGCGACAGTCGCGGCGCGATGGTCCGCACGGGCGCATCTATACCTTTAAACCAACGGACAAAGCATGTTTGCGTCCTGAAAAATAAGTGCATCTGGTATCATGGCATCTTGTATCCTTTTGACCGGCGGGGCCGGCTATATCGGGTCGCATACCCATATCGCGCTGATAGCAGCGGGGCATAAGGTGGTCATCCTCGATGATTTCTCGAATGCGCAGCACTCGGTTCCCGCGCGGCTGGAACAGATCACAGGTCAACCCGTCACCGTAATCGATGCCGATGTGCGCGACGCCGACGCCTTGGACAAGGTTTTCGCCACCCACACCATCGATGCGGTGGTCCATTTCGCAGCGCGCAAAGCGGTTGGCGAAAGCATGGCGGTGCCGCTTGATTATTTCGATGTGAATATCAACGGGCTGATCACGCTGTTGCGCGCGATGGACAAGGCCAGTTGCCGCAGGCTTGTGTTTTCCTCATCCGCCACGGTCTACGGCGTGCCGGATGAGGCGCCGACGCCGGAAACCGCCCCCTTCCGCGCGATGAATCCCTATGGCCAGACCAAGATCACCGGCGAACAGATGCTGGGTTGGCTACAAGCCTCAAACCCGGAATGGGCGGTGGGGATCTTGCGCTATTTCAACCCGGCCGGCGCGCATGGCTCGGCGCTGATCGGCGAAGACCCGCGCGATATTCCAAACAATCTGATGCCCTATGTCGCCAAGGTCGCACTTGGCCAATTGCCCCGCGTGATGGTGTTCGGCAATGATTACGACACACCCGATGGCACAGGTGTGCGCGATTATATCCATGTCGAGGATCTGGCCCGCGGCCATGTTCTGTCGCTTGAAAAGCTGTTGTCGACGGGCCAAGGGCATGTCGTGAACCTTGGCACCGGGCGTGGCTATTCCGTGCTGGAATTGATCGCCGCCTATCAGCGCGCCTGCAATCGCGATGTGCCCCATGTGATCACCGACCGCCGCCCCGGCGATGTGCCGATCTACGTCGCGCGCGCAGACAAAGCGGCCGAGGTCTTGGGCTTTCGCACGGAAAAAGGGCTGGATGAGATGTGCGCAAGCTCATGGAAATGGGTCTCGAACATGGCGGATGAGGCATGACGGGCAAGGCGCTTGTCACTGGCTCATCGGGCTTCATCGGCTTTCACCTCAGCCGCCAGCTTTTGGCCGCCGGCTGGGAGGTGTTGGGCATCGACGCCATGACCGATTACTACGATGTCGCGCTGAAAGAGCGGCGGCAAGCGATGCTGTCGCAAAGTGCCGGGTTTCGCACCCTCAACGACCGGATCGAGGCGCCGGGCGTGCTGCATGATCTGATGGGCGATTTTCGCCCCGATGCGGTGATCCATCTGGCCGCGCAAGCGGGCGTGCGCCATTCCATCGACAACCCCGAAAGCTATGTCGAGGCCAATCTCATCGGCACCTTCCGCCTGCTCGAGGCGATCCGCGCGGTGCCGCCCAAGCACAGCCTGCTGGCCTCGACCTCTTCGGTTTATGGGGCCAATATCCAAATGCCCTATGCTGAGACGCAAAAGGCCGACACACAGATGTCGTTCTACGCCGCCACGAAAAAGGCCAATGAGGCGATGGCCCATAGCTACGCGCATCTTTACGATCTCCCGATCACGATGTTCCGGTTTTTCACTGTTTACGGGCCATGGGGGCGGCCCGACATGGCGCCGATCAAATTCACCAAGGCGATCCTCGCGGGGCGGCCCATCGACGTCTATAACCACGGCGATATGCGCCGCGATTTCACCTATATCGACGATCTGGTGGCGGGCATCATCGGCTTGATCGATGCGGTGCCACGGCGCCCCGCCGACCCCGCCGATATCGCGCCGGGCGACAGCCTTAGCCCGGTCGCGCCTTACCGCGTGGTCAATATCGGCAATTCCGAAAGCGTGGCGCTGACCGATTTCATCGCCGCGATCGAGGCCGCGACCGGCAAGACCGCGATCCGCAACCTGATGCCGATGCAGCCCGGCGATGTCCCTGCCACTTGGGCCGATGCATCGCTCCTGCAAAGCCTCACCGGCCACCGCCCCAAGACGCAGGTGGCCGAGGGCGTGGCGCGTTTCGTGGAATGGTATCGCGATTACTATCGCGTCTGAGCGCTTAGGCCAGCCCGGCCCGCAAGCAATCATGCAGATGCAATAGCCCCACAGGCGCGCCTGTTGCATCAACCACGAAAAGCGCCGTGATGCGGTTGGCCGACATCACGGCCATCGCCTCGGCCGCCAGATCATCGGCCCCGATCACCCGCGGGTTGCGGGTGGCGACCTGACCCGCGCTGCGCGTCATCAGATGGTCGATATTGCGCCGCAGATCGCCATCCGAGATCACACCGACAAGCCGCCCATTTTCGACGACCCCGGCAATGCCGAAACTCTTTTCGCTCATCACGATCAGGGTATCCGTCATGGGCCGATCCGCCGCGACCAAGGGCAGGGCGTCACCCAAGTGCATCAGCTGCGCCACCTTGGAAAGCTGCGCGCCCAGCTTGCCGCCGGGGTGGAAAGTGCGAAAATTCTCGGGCAGAAAGCCGCGCTGTTCCATCACCGCCACCGCCAGCGCATCACCCAAGGCCAGCGTCAAAGTGGTCGAGGTGGTGGGCGCCATGCCAATCACGCAAGCCTCGGGCGCGGGGGGCAGCAACAGCCGGTAATCGGCCGCGCGCATCAAGGTGCTGTCGGACCGCCCCGAGATCGCCACCATCGGAATCGCGAAACGCGCGACATGGGCAACCATATCGCGCAACTCGGCGGTCTCACCGGAATTCGAGATCAGAATGGTCAGATCCCCCGGCATCACCATGCCCAGATCACCATGGCTGGCCTCGGCCGGATGCACAAAAGCCGAGGGCGTCCCGGTCGATGCAAAGGTCGAGCTGATCTTGCGCGCGATATGGCCCGATTTGCCGATCCCGCACAGGATGACGCGGCCCTTGGTGGCAAGGATCGCGCGCACCGCGTCGGCGAAATCCGTGGGCAAGGCATCAGCCATGGCACTAACTGCCGCACCTTCGGTCTTGAGGACGCGGGCGGCGGTTTCACGGATGGCGTTTTTCTGATCGTCGGTCATGGCTTTCCCATAGCCCAAGGCCCCGCTTTTGGCGAGAGGGGGGATTTCCCCAAAGCGCCCCATCTGGCACAAAGCAGCGAACAACATGAGGCTGCGATGAACAGACGTTTTGGCCACTGGCCCGAGCCGGGCCGCCGCTACACCCCTCGCCCCGGCGTTTATGCCGTGATCGATGCGGGCGACGGCATCCTTGCCACCTTTCAAGAAGAGCCGCGGCCAGAGCTGCAACTGCCCGGCGGTGGCATCGACGCAGGCGAGCCCCCTCTGCGCGCGCTTTACCGCGAGGTGATGGAGGAAACCGGCTACCGCATCCATACAGCCCGGCGGCTGGGCATGTTTCACCGCTATGTCTATATGCCCGAATACGACATGCATGCCCAAAAGCTCTGCCATATCTATTACGCCCGGCTAGGGCCGCGCCGTGGCGACCCGACAGAAGCAGGCCATAGCGCGGTATTCTTGCCTTGGGATGTTGCTGCCGAGCGTCTGGCCGTGTCGGGGGATCGGCATTTCCTGCGTCAGGTTTGGGCCTTGCGCAGGCGCTCACGCGCCGGATCGTGAAACTCCACCAACACGCCCGAGACATCATCGGGAAACACAGCCGTTCCGGCATAACCCGCCAGCGCCGCCTCCAGCGCCGCAAAAAAGCGTGGGCCGCGCAGATGGGCGCAATGGCGCACAAGGTCGATCAGCCCCCCCTCATCCAGCGGATGGCCTTGGGGGTCGGGGCATTCGATCAACCCATCCGAACAGATCAGCATCCGATCACCCGGTAAAAGTTGCAGCTGCGTGCTGTGATATTCCGCCCCGTCGATCAACCCGATGGGAAGCCCCCCCGCGCCCACCCATTCACAGTGGCCATCCGCGCGCAGGATCAGCGGGTGCGGATGGCCCGCCTGCACCAGTTGAAACTGTCCCGT
>JAQCLA010000236.1 GCA_027592105.1 Pseudomonadota bacterium
CGGTTGCACCTGTCCCGCATCGGGGATGTCGCAACGGATGGCCCCGCCTGCGATCATCGCCTCAATCGCGGTATCGGGCAAAACCCCTTGGCGTTTATCTGTCATCTGGCCAATCCCTGTTTTGCCCAAGAAAAAACCGCCCGCGCCGTCGGCGCAAGGGCGGTTTTCACGGGCACCCCCCAAAGCGGGGAGGTGATGGTCGGGCTAGCAGGACTTGAACCTGCGACCTTCCGTCCCCCAGACGGACGCGCTACCAGGCTGCGCTATAGCCCGACGTGGGGTCCTTCTACCGATTTCCCCGGGGGGCGCAAGGGGTCAGGCGGGCGCTTGATCGCGCATCTTTGCATGCAGCGCCACGAGGGCTGTGCGCAAGGCGCGCCGCGCATCGGGGGCAAGGGTCGCAGGTGTCGCCACAAGCTCTGCGAGGCGGGCCAATTGCGTGTGCATGCTGGCCGCCACAGGCGCGGGTGCGCTGTCGGCGGCAACCGGAAGAGGGGGCGCATCGGCGCTTGGTGTATGGATCACCGGATCGGCGGCCATGGGAATGGCTTCGCGCGCGGCGTCTTCGATCCAATCATTGGCCGGATCGTCGCGGTCGGTCTCGCTCAGCGACAAGGGGGGCGAAAGGGCGGCCACCGCGCTGATCCCGTTTTCGCGGATCATCCGTTGCACGCCGCGGATCGTCAGGCCGCGGTCATGGAGCAAGACCTTGATCCCGCCTACAAATTCCATATCTGACGGGCGGTAATAGCGCCGACCGCCGGCCCGTTTGACGGGCTTGATCTGGGGAAATTTCGATTCCCAAAATCGCAACACATGGGCGGCCACGCCCAGCCATTCGGCCACTTCGCGGATCGTTCGAAAAGCTTGCGACGATTTCGTCATGGCCGGTTGAGCCTGCCTTCTTGGTTCAACTGCGTTCGGGATGCGCGCCAGACGGGGCGGGCGCGCACAGGCTTAACCGCGGTTGCCCGCAGCGACCCTGTCCTTCATCAGATGCGAGGGGCGGAAGGTCAGCACGCGACGCGGGCTGATCGGCACCTCTTCGCCAGTCTTGGGGTTGCGGCCGACGCGGGCGGTCTTGGCGCGCACCGAAAACGTGCCGAAGGACGAGATCTTGACCTGTTCGCCATCCACCAGCGCATCGGACATCATGTCGAGGACACGTTCGACCAGTTGCGCGCTTTCGTTCCGCGACAGGCCCACCGCGCGGAATACCGCCTCGGACAGGTCCATGCGTGTCAGTGTCTTGTCACTCATGCCTTGCGTCTCCCCAAAGTTGCCCGAGGATGGATCAAGCCTCTGCGCGAGTCAATCAAGCGGCTTGAAATAAGGCATTTATCTGCCGTGATTGGCTACCAGCGAATGACCACGGCACCCCATGCAAGGCCACCGCCGATTGCCTCGCAGACCAACAGATCGCCGGGCTTGATCTGGCCCCGGCCCACGCCCACCGATAGCGCCAGCGGGATGGAGGCGGCCGAAGTATTGCCGTGATCTTGCACCGTTACCACGACCCGATCCATGCCCACGCCCATCTTTTGCGCGGTGCGCGTGATAATGCGCAGATTGGCCTGATGAGGCACGATCCAGTCGACATCATCAGCCGCGACACCGGCCTGATCCAAGGCGCGATGGGCGGTTTCGGCAAGCTTTTCAACGGCATGGCGGAACACCTCGCGACCCTCCATGCGCAGAACGCCGGTGGTCTGCGAGGATGACACACCCCCATCGACATAAAGCAGGTCACGATAGCGCCCGTCAGAATTCAGATCGGTTGACAAGATGCCACGATCACCCGATTGGCCCGTGCCGTCCTGCGCCTCCAACAACAGCGCACCTGCACCATCACCGAACAGCACACAGGTGCCACGGTCGGTCCAATCCATGATCCGGCTGAATGTCTCGGCCCCGATCACCATCACCCGGCGCGCTTGGCCCGAGATGATCAGCGCATTGGCATTGGCGAGCGCGAAAACGAATCCCGCACAGACCGCCTGCACATCAAAAGCGAATCCCCGCTCCATCCCCAACCCCGCCTGCACCATCGTGGCACAGGACGGAAAGGTCAGGTCCGGCGTCGAGGTCGCCACGACGATCGCGTCGATGTCATTTGCGGCAAGCCCTGCCATATCAAGGGCTGCGCGCGCCGCTGCGATGGCCATCTGGCTGGTGGTTTCGCCATCAGCGGCGAAATGGCGCCGTTCGATGCCCGAGCGGTCGCGGATCCAGTCATCGCTCGTGTCGAGTGTCTTTTCGAACTCGGCGTTTTCGACCACGCGATCAGGCAGGTAATGACCGATGCCGATGGGAACTGCGCGGATCATGATTGTCCTGCCTCTGCCTGCATGGCCGCGGCGGCGGCCTGTTCGGCCGCAGCGATGCGCGCGGCAAGTCGTTCGTGAAAGCCCGCAGCCGCCAGCCGCTCGGCCAGCTTGATCGCCGCGGCCACCCCTGTCGCATCGGCCGATCCATGTGATTTGACCACGGTGCCGTTCAGCCCCAAGAACACGCCACCATTGACGCGGCGCGGGTCGATCCGCTTGGACAGACGCTTGAGCGAGGGATAGGCTAAAAGGGCCGCGATACGGCTGAGGATCGAATAGGAGAACGCCTCGCGCATGCGCTCGCTGATCAGCCGCGCGGTGCCTTCGCCGGTTTTCAGCGCGACATTGCCGGTAAAGCCATCGGTGACGATCACATCGACCTTGGCCGAGGGAAGGTCGCTGCCCTCGACGAAACCGACGAATTCGAAATCGGCGACATGGCTCACGCGTTCGATCAATTCGGCGGCGAATTTCAGCTCGGCGCGGCCCTTGTGTTCCTCGGTCCCGACATTGAGCAGGCCGACACGCGGGCGGGCAAGGTCCAGCCCGTTGCGCGCATAGCTTGCGCCCATCAGCGCATATTGCAGCAAATCGCCCGCATCGGCGCGGATATCGGCACCGACATCGAGCATGACGTTGAAGCCTTTGGGATTGCGCGAGGGCCAAAGACAGGCAATGGCGGGGCGGTTTACCCCCTCGATCTTGCGCAGCCGCATCATCGACAACGCCATCAGCGCGCCGGTATTGCCGCAGCTGACCGCGGCACCGGCCTCGCCCGAGCGGACGGCCTCGACACAGGACCACATGGATGTGTCCTTGCCATGGCGCACCACATGCGATGGCTTGGCATCCATCGTCACGACACCATCGGTATGGCGGATTTCACAGCGGTCGGTAAGCGCGCGGCGGCGCTCAACCAAGCGTTCCAACTCGGGGCGGTTGCCATGCACGATGAAACGCAGTGCCGGATTTTTGGCCGCTGATTGGGCCATACCGGCGACCACGACCGCAGGGCCGAGATCGCCACCCATCGCGTCGATGGACAGGACGGGTCCGGAATTACCCTTTACCGTCAATGCATTTCCATCGCTCATACGCCCGATCGCCTTGTCGCTTCGGGGGTGCCGCAGGCTCAGGCCGCGTCTTCGTCGAGATCGACTTCGCTTGCCTGGGCAACGACCTGACGGTCGTTATAGGTGCCGCAGGACGGGCACACGTGATGCGGGCGCTTCAGCTCACCGCAAGAGGGGCACTCGTTGGGGTTGGCGGCGACCAACGCATCATGTGCGCGGCGCATGCCGCGGCGGGAGCGCGTCACTCGGTTCTGGGGGACAGCCATGTCACAACCTCAATGTCTTGGGGGCGATCGCTTGGCGGCCCGCCCGGGTCCTATCAATTCTCAATGCCTCGACCGCCTATCGGCATCACACCGCGCGGCTTTTGGCCTCGCGCCGGAAGGGTCGAACGCGGCAGAGAATGCGCGCACGAAGCCGGGGTCGAATGAGGCCGGGAACATACCCGGATTCCGGGGCGGCGCAAGACCTTTTCGCCAAGGCCCGATCAGCCGTCTTTTTCGGGCTCATCTTGACCGGCCAGCTTGTCGCGCAGCGCGGCCAAACCCGCCAAAGGCTTGGCGGCCTCATCGTCGAGGGGCGCGACACCCGGCGGTGCGAAACGCGCCTCGGGCAGGGCGGCACCGGCTGCGCGGGGGTAGAGCGGCAAGGCAAGGGCCAAGGCTTCGGCCATGACCGCGGTAAGCTCCAAGGTCTCGGGCAGCGGCTCAAGCGTGTCGTCATCGGGGATTTCGGCCTCATCGCCGTCGGGCTCGGGCATATCGGCCAGAAAGCGGCGCTTGACCGGATCGTCGATGCGGGTCGTCACAGGCTCGGCGGTGACGACACAAGGCTGCACC
>JAQCLA010000237.1 GCA_027592105.1 Pseudomonadota bacterium
CTGGCCCGCCCAGCTTTCCGGCGGCCAGCAACAACGCGCGGCCATCGCGCGTGCGCTTTGCATGGAGCCGCGGGCGCTTTTGTTCGATGAACCGACCTCGGCCCTCGACCCCGAGTTGGAACAAGAGGTGGTGCGCGTGATCCGCGCACTCGCCGAAGAAGGGCGCACCATGATCCTCGTCACCCATGACATGCGCATGGCGCGTGACCTGTCGAGCCGAACGATCTTTTTACACCAAGGCAAGATCGAGGAAGAAGGCCCACCCGA
The DNA here is from genome assembly GCA_027592105.1 of Pseudomonadota bacterium. GTDB lineage: Bacteria > Pseudomonadota > Alphaproteobacteria > Rhodobacterales > Rhodobacteraceae > Roseicyclus. Next base: position 268 of record JAQCLA010000237.1, read on the forward strand.
CCAGCTTTTTGGCGCACCGAAATCCGCGCGCCTGCAACAGTTCCTCAGCCATTTCACAGCGGCCTGAGGTAAGACCGACCACATAAACCGGGAGACCAAGAAATGAAAAAACTGATCCTGACCGCCAGCCTTCTGGCCATCGCCGCGGGTGCCGCAAGCGCCCAAGACGTCGTGCGCATGGGCACGGAGGGCGCCTACCCTCCCTACAACTTCATCAACGACCAAGGCGAAATCGCGGGCTTCGAGCGCGATCTTGGCGATGAGATGTGCGCGCGCGCCCAGCTGACCTGCGAGTGGGTCATCAACGACTGGGATAGCATCATCCCCAACCTGACCAGCGGCAATTACGACACTATCATCGCGGGCATGTCGATCACCGAGGAGCGCGAGGCGATCGTCGATTTCACCCAAGCCTATTACCCGCCTGCCTCCTCGCTGTTCATGGGCATGTCGGAGGATTTCACGCTCGCGGGTGCGGTCGTCGCGGCCCAGACAAACACCATTCAGGCGGGCTATATCGCAGCCTCGGGTGCGACATTGATGGAATTCGCTACCCCCGATGAAACCGTCGCCGCCGTCCGCAACGGCGAGGCCGACGCGGTCTTCGCCGATAGCGACTATCTGCTGCCCATCGCCAATGAAGACGCCGATCTGATGATCGTGGGCGAGCCCGTCCAGCTTGGCGGCGGTGTCGGCATGGCGCTGCGCGAAGGTGACGCGCGCCGCGAGGCATTTGATGCCGCCATCACCTCGATGAAGGCAGACGGCACGCTCAACGCGCTGATCTTGCAGTGGTTCGGCCCCGACGCCGCAACCTTCTGATCACCAGCTTGGGGGCAGGCCCGCCGCCTGCCCCCTGACTTTTCGGGTGAGGGAAACACCCCCATCTTTGCTTCACAAATACTCCGGGGGACGTCGCCAAAGGCGACGGGGGGCAGCGCCCCCGCCCACCAGCCCCAAAGGCCCGCATGTTCGCGTTTTGCACTGACCCTGCCACACTCGACCCGCTCCGCTGGTTCAGCTGTTACCTGACCAACGGCGCGCATTTCCTGTTCTACCAATCCTTCCTCGTGGTCTTCGCGCTTTTGGCCGTGACCGCCCCTGTCTCCCTCGCCTTCGGCTTTGCCGCCGCGAGCGCATCGCGCAGCCACATCCTGCCCGTCGCATGGCTGGGCAAGCTTTACACCGCAATGGTGCGCGGCGTGCCCGATATCGTCTTCTTCCTCTTCTTCATCCTCGTGCTCGACCAAGGCATCGAATATCTGCGCCATCAAATCGCCTGCCCTGAGTGGGCCGAGGAGATCCGCCAAGGCGCCAATTTCCTTGTCTGCCCTGAGGCGCGCACCCCATCCAGCAATGCGCCCCAATGGGTGCACGAGGTCTACGGCTTTTCGCTAGCGGTCTTCACCTATGCCATCGTCTTCGGCGCCTTTTGCGGCAATGTGCTTTACGGCGCGATGCGCGCGGTCCCCCATGCCCAGCTTGAAACCGGTGCCGCCTATGGCATGTCGCGGGCCCAAGTGTTTTGGCGCATCTTGGTGCCGCAAATGTGGATCTATGCGCTGCCGGGCTTGGGCAATATCTGGCTCATCTTGATCAAGGCCACACCGCTTTTGTTTCTGTTGGGGATCGAAGATATCGTCTACTGGGCGCGCGAATTGGGCGGGTCGCGCAATTCAGTGTATCAATACCCGCATCCCGATTGGCGCTTTTGGTATTTCTTGGCGCTCTTGGTCTTTTACCTTTGCCTCACACGGGTGTCGGAAATCGGGCTAGCGCGGTTGACGGGGCATTTGTCGCGCGGCCAAGCGACGGCTGCGGGCGATACGCTGCGGAAGGCCGCAACATGATCTGCGCCGAGGCATTGCAAGACTACGGCCTGCGCGCGCTGGGCATTGGCGAGCGGCTTTTGCCGCAGACCGACATCAGCCTGTGCCAACAGATCGTGCTGATCGGCTCGGGCATGATGTGGAATGTCTATTTCGGCATTCTCGCGCTTGGATTTGGCTTTTTCTTCGCCGTGGCGCTGGCCGTGGCCAAGGCAAGCCCCGCGCGGCTGATCCGCAAGCCCGCAGAATGGTTCATCTTCATCTTCCGCGGCTCGCCACTCTTCATTCAGTTCTTCATGGTCTATGAGGCCTTTGTCATGCTGCCGCGCGTGGGCATCGAATTCACCTTTCTGGGTGTCGAGATCGCGGCCGAGACGCGCTGGTTCGCGCGCGCATGGCTGGGCGCGTTGATCGTGCTGTTTCTCAACACCTCCGCCTACACGGCCGAGATTTTCTACGGCGCGCTCAGGAATGTGCCCAAGGGCGATCTGGATGCCGCCGATGCCTATGGGCTGTCAGGCTGGAAGCGATTTCGCCGCATCACATTTCCCACCACCATGCGGCTGGCATGGCCCGCCTATACCAATGAGGCGATCTTTTTGTTCCATGCAACGGCGCTGGTCTTCTTCTCGTCCTTCCCCGCCTTTCAGCAACGCGGTGATGCGCTTTACTACGCCAATTACTTTGCCGACCGCACCTTCAACCCCTTCGTGCCTTATCCCATCGTCGCTTTCTATTTCGTGGTGCTGACCTTGTTGATCATCTTGATCTTCGGGCGGATCAATGTGCGGCTGAACCGCCATCTGCCCAATGGGCAGCGCACGCGCCTGCGCATCCGGCCACAGCTGATGCGCTAGGCTTGCCCCCTTGCTCCGTCGCACGGGCAGGCATAGCTTAGGGTCAGTCTTTCAAAAGAGCCTCTCATGATCCTCGGCATCCTTCAAACCGGCCATGTTCCCGAACAGGTCGCAGCCCGCGATGGCACCTATACCGATCTTTTCGGCAAGCTTTTCGCCGGCCGCGGCTTTAGCCTGCGTACCTTTTCGGTGGTGGATATGGATTTCCCCACTGGCCCCGATGCAGCGGATGCTTGGCTTGTCACCGGTTCGCGCCACGGCGCCTATGAGGATCACCCGTGGATCGCCCCGCTTGAGGCGCTGATCCGCGAGATCCGCGATCTGGGCCGGCCGATGGTCGGGATCTGCTTTGGCCATCAGATCATCGCGCAGGCGCTTGGTGGCCGGGTCGAGAAATTCACCGGCGGCTGGTCTGCAGGCCATCGCAGCTACCAGATCGGCGGGCGCGATGTGGCGCTGTTTGCCTGGCACCAAGATCAGGTGGTCGATCTGCCCGAAGGGGCGACAGTGCTGGGGGCCAATGATTTTACCCAAAATGCCGTCATCGCCCATGGCGCGCGCATCCTGACCGTGCAGCCGCATCCCGAGTTTCCGCCCAGCGTCATCGATGCGCTGATCGACAACCGCCCGACCACAGTGCCGCCCGAGATGCTGACCCAAGCGCGCGCCGATCTGCAACAGCCCGTCGACAGCGCCATGATGGCCGAATGGCTGGCCGATGTCTTGCAAGGCGCGCCTGCCACGCGCATCCCCTTTGCCCAACAGGTGCGCGCATGAGTTCGAATTCCGTCAAAGAATTGCTGGAAAAACTCCCCGAGGTCGCGCGCGCCTACCTGGAGGGGCGCGCCATCGACGAGGTGGAATGCATCGTCGCCGATCTGGCCGGTATCGCGCGCGGCAAGGCGATGCCCGGCGGCAAATTCGCCCGCCAGCCGTTTTTCTACCTGCCCAATTCGATCTTTTTTCAGACCATTACCGGCGATTGGGCCGATGAGGTGGCCGATGGCTTCACCGAACCAGATATGGTTCTGACGCCCGATTTCTCGACAGCGACACCCGCGCCTTGGACCGCCGATACCACGCTTCAGGTCATCCACGACATCAAGGATCAGGCGGGCAACCCCGTGCCCTTCGCCCCGCGCAATGTGCTCAAGCGGGTGGTCGCGCTTTATAATGAGCTTGGCCTCGATCCGATCGTGGCGCCCGAGATGGAATTCTACCTCGTCGCCCCCAACACCGACCCCGCCCGCGAGATCGAGCCGCCGATG
>JAQCLA010000238.1 GCA_027592105.1 Pseudomonadota bacterium
TATGCGCTGTTGATCGCGGGTGTGTTTCGCACGCTGTTCTTTCAGCCCTTCTGGATTCCCTCGGGCTCGATGAAGGACACGCTGCTGATTGGTGATTTCCTCTTCGTCAACAAGATGGCCTATGGCTATTCGCGCCATTCCTGCCCGTTTTCGATGTGCCCCTTCGAGGGGCGGCTTTTCGCGCGCGAACCTGCGCGCGGCGATGTGGTGGTGTTTCGCCACCCGACTGAAGGCACGGATTTCATCAAGCGGGTGATCGGCCTGCCCGGTGATCGGGTGCAGATGATCCGTGGTGTGCTGCATCTCAATGGCACCGCCGCCGATATGGTCGCTGTCGCACCGTTTCTTGAGACTTTTGCGCCGCAGGGGCCACAGGGGCTTCCGCCGCGCTGCGCCAATGCGCCGGTCGGTGCGGGCGGGGTCTGTGAAAAGCCGCGCTTCACCGAAACGCTGCCCGGCGGGGTCAGCCATGCGATCTTGAACATCACCGATGGCAGCCGGGGCGATGACACGCCGGAATTCATCGTGCCTGAAGGTCACTATTTCATGATGGGCGACAACCGTGACAATTCGGTCGACTCGCGCTTTCCGCAATCGATTGGCGGCGTGGGCTTCGTGCCGTTTGAGAATATCTTGGGCCGTGCCGACCGGGTGATGTTCTCATCTGCGGGCCAGCGCATGGTCTATTTCTGGACATGGCGGTCTGACCGTTTCTTCGAGGCGATCGAGTGAAGATAGCGCGCGAACTCGAGGCGTTTTGCGACCGGCTGGGCCATCACTTTGCCCAGCCCGAGCTGATCACCCGTGCGCTCACGCATTCCTCGCTGTCTTACGCGACACGGCCGGATAATCAGCGGCTCGAATTCTTGGGCGACCGCATCCTTGGCCTTGTCATGGCCGAGGCGGTTCTGGCGCAAGACAATGATGCCAGCGAAGGCCAGCTTGCCCCGCGTTTCAACGCGCTGGTGCGCAAGGAAACCTGCGCCGAGGTCGCGCGCGAGCTTGATCTGGGCGCGGTGCTGCGGCTTGGCAAATCCGAGACCGCGACAGGTGGGCGGCGCAAGACCGCGCTTTTGGGCGATGCGATGGAGGCGGTGATCGCCGCCGTCTATCTCGACGGTGGGTTCGAGGCCGCGCGCGCGATGGTGTTGCGGCTTTGGGGCGCGCGCGTGGCAGGCGTGGCCGAGGATGCGCGCGATGCCAAGACCGCGCTGCAAGAATGGGCGCAAGCCCGTGGCATGCCCCCGCCGGCCTATCGGGAATTGTCACGCGAAGGCCCGGATCATGCGCCGATTTTCCGCGTCGAGGCGCGGCTTGCTGATAATCAGGCCGCCGAGGCCGAGGGGCGGGTCAAACGACAGGCCGAACAAGCCGCGGCGAAAGCTTTGCTTGAACGGCTGGGCGCGCACTGAGCCCTCGCGCATGTGACAAGCAAAGATGCCGGCGGATGGCGCTAAAGGCCCAATGCCTCATCGCGGCCCAACAACAGGTTGAGGTTCTGCACCGCAGCCCCCGATGCACCCTTGCCCAGATTGTCCAGCACCGCGATCAGCACCGTCGCCCCGCTGTCGGCGTCACCATCGACAGTCAATTCCATCCGATTGGTGTCGTTCAGGCGCTGCGGATTGATCCGGTCGCCCATATCTGCGCGCGCGCAAACCTGCACGAAATGCTGGCCCGCGTAATGGGTGCGCAGCGCATCCAGCGCCGCCGCTGGCCCGCCGGGCGCAAGGTGAAGCGGCACTTGCACGATCATGCCTTGGGCGAACTGGCCCACCTGCGGCACGAAGATCGGTTTGCGGGCAAGCCCCGCACGCGCCACGATCTCGGGCAGGTGCTTGTGCTGTTGCGCGGTGCCATAGACGAACCCACCCGTGACTTCGCCAGTCTCAAACTCGGCGATCATCGCCTTGCCACCACCGGAATAGCCCGAGATCGCGTTGATCGTGATCGGATGATCAGCCGCAATCAGCCCGGCATCGATCATCGGCCTGAGTAGCGCGATGGCACCCGTGGAATAGCAGCCCGGGTTCGAGACATATTTCGCGGCCGCAATCCGGGCGCGCGCGCCTGCGTCAAGCTCGGCAAAGCCAAACTCCCAATCCGGATCAGTGCGATGCGCGGTCGAGGCATCGATCACCCGGCAGGGCAAGGCGCGTAGATCAGGCGCGATGTCATGCACCGCCGCATCGGGCAGGCACAAGATCGCGACATCGGCTTTGGCGAAGGCCGCAAGACGGGCATCACGCGATTTGCGGTCAGCCTCGGACAGCGAGATGAGGCTGATATCATCACGGCGTGCAAGACGCGCGCGGATCTGCAACCCGGTCGTGCCAACTTCGCCATCGATGAAAACCTTCGCCGTCATGGGCCCGATCCTTTCAAGAGTTCAGCCGTGATAGTTGAAGCCTCCCACATCACAACTGGAGGCTTAAGTAAACATGGCCGTTTCGACAAGGATAGCCCTTTTTCTTCAGCCTAATTTTCAACCTCAGTGCAAACTGAAGTGAACGAAACTGCTTGGGAGAGCCACGCACCGTTGTTTGTTGCAAGTAAGTTTGAGCGGGTTGTGATCAGCCGAGCAGTCTCAAAGTCGAAAACTCCATGGATCATGTGTTTCGTCGCACCCTCACCGGCAAGCCGCGAATAGGCATAGACAGTTCCATCGTCGCTCAGGGCAAAAAATGCGATCTGAGACTGATCCTCGTGAGGAAATGACGACAAGGTCGGGCGGCGATGATCTTGATAGGGCGCATCATCAAAATTTTGTTGTCCGCCAACAACGTCAACAACGCGCTCCAAACTGCACCAATACTGACGCGGCATCGGTAGCTCTGTTGCCTGGGCCGCACCGACCGAAAAAACAATAAATACAAGAGCGTAGCGCATACTAAGTACTCCACTGTTGACGCAAATAATTTAAGCTAAGCGCTGAAAAACACATAGCTCATTGATAATCATAACGTCACCAAAATCGGGACTGTGGCAAATGCGGCCGCGATGGGCTAGGACCACAGGCCAGAGATCCCAAGGACATATCCCATGACCACCCGTGCCGGTTTCGTTGCCCTGATCGGAGAGCCCAATGCGGGCAAATCCACGCTGCTCAACCGGATGGTGGGGGCCAAGGTCTCGATTGTGACCCACAAGGTGCAGACGACGCGCGCGCGTATCCGCGGTGTCGCCATCGAGGGCGAGGCGCAGATCGTGTTCGTCGATACACCGGGCCTGTTTCAACCCCGCCGCAGGCTGGACCGCGCGATGGTCGCCGCTGCATGGGGTGGCGCGGCTGATGCTGATATCATTGTGCTGTTGATCGAGGCGCATCGCGGCATGACCGAAGGGGTCAAGGCCATTCTGGCCGCCATGCAAGACAAGGCCCGTGGGCGGCGCGTCGCCTTGGCGGTCAACAAGATCGACCGGGTCGAGGCACCCACGCTGCTCAAGCTGACCGAAGAGATGAACGAAGCCTTTCCCTTCGAGCGCACCTATATGATCTCGGCGGAAAAGGGCTATGGCGTCGCTGATCTGCGCGCTTGGCTGGGGCAATCCCTACCCGAAGGCCCGTGGCTTTACCCCGAGGATCAGATCGCCGATCTGCCGATGCGGATGATCGCAGCCGAGATGACGCGCGAAAAACTGACCCTGCGCCTGCACGAAGAACTGCCCTATCAGCTCACCGTCGAGACCGAGAATTGGGAAGAGCGCCAAGATGGCTCGGCGCGGATTGACCAGATCGTCTATGTCAGCCGCGATGGCCATAAGGGCATCTTGCTGGGCAAGGGTGGCGAGACGATCAAATCCGTTTCCAAGGCCGCGCGCGAAGAATTAGAAGCTTTCATGGGCCGCCGCGTGCATCTGTTCTTGCAGGTCAAGGTGCGGCCAAACTGGCTGGACGAGGCCGAGCGCTATTCCGAGATGGGGCTTAATTTCCGCGACGGGAATTGATGGCAGTGGCCCGGCTGACGGCAGAGTTTTGGGTCGCGGCATATCTGGCGCGGCTCAGGCAGGCCGATATCCCCGCCTATGTCATCGCGCGCGGCGATGCGACGGCGGGTGCGGTCTTGGTCAAATGCAGCACGCTTGACGGTCTGGCCGTGGCGTTTCAACGCCGCAGCGACCCGATGAGCGGCGAAAGCCGCTGGATGAAACTGGCCCAAGGCCCCGAGGCCGAGGTGGATCGCGCGATTGCCCGCCAACGCGGTTT
>JAQCLA010000239.1 GCA_027592105.1 Pseudomonadota bacterium
GGAAAGGCCGGGTAGTAATGCTGCCCATCGGGGCTGGCACCATGCTGCAGGGCGGTGATGAACTGTCGTTGCGTCCAACCCCCGATTCCCTGTTCGGGATGCATCGAGATATTGGGGGCGACGAATGTCCCGAAATCCGAGGCAAAGCGCTGCCCCCCCCGCCAAGACCAGCCGCGCATCCCCCTGCGCGCCGTTTGCCGCATGGCACGAGGCGCAGCCAGCTGCCCAAAACACGGCCTCGCCCGCGAGAGGATCGCCCGACAGCCCCGCCAGCGCGTCTTGCGACACACTGCCGGGTGCCGTGGCAAGCCAGCCGCCCCCAAGGGCGATACCGCCGATGGCAGCAAAAGAGATGATGATACGGCGCATTGTTTGGTGCGGTTCGGAGCGCGCGCATGCACGCCCAGAGCCCCCCTTTATTTACTGCGGTGCGCGATAGGCGTCGTGGCACGCGCCGCATGTGCCGCCGACCGGGCCGATGGCCGCGCGCAACGCGTCAAGACCATTGCCCGCCTCGGCCGCAAGGCCCGTGGCGGCAGCGCCGAACGCTTCCCACTTCATCACGACATCGGGCAGGTTTTCCCAAATCGCGGGCAGGGCGCGCGTGCCGTCGATCGACATATTGTCGGTGCCTTCGGGCCAATGGAACGACTGGTCCAGCATCGACAGCGCCACAAGATTGGCCGCCGCAGCCGAGGCTTGGGCCGCGTCATACTCTGTGTTGCCACGTGCCATATTGCCCAAGACGCCAACATTCAGGGCCATGATCTTGAACTGTCCCTGTCGCGCGCCGACAGCAGCGGGAACATCTTGCGCGAAACTGGCCGTGGTCGTGATCGCAATGCCGGCAATCGCGGCGATCGCGGCAAATGTGCTGCGGGTTTTCATAATCGTTACTCTCCCAGGGTTCACGGAATGGGTCGTTTAGAATCAAACCCGACGCGGTTGGTGCCATGGGTCAACTGATCCTTCTGTGATCAGACGCAGGGGGGATGTGCGAAAACCATGCCGCCCCATCATGGCAGCAGCAAGCGCAGCCCATGCGGCACACGCTCGGCTTGCAGCCATGCGGGCCAACCGACCAGATACTCGATGGTCGCAAAGGCCAAGCCGATGCCGGAAATCAACGCGATCGCGATCTGCTGATTGCGCGAAGGCGGGTTGCGCACCCAAAGCAGCATCCGGATCAGGAAAGGTGGCATCAGGCGCCATCATCCAACATCCGCACCTTGCCGATAAATGGCAGGTTGCGGTTACGCTGGGCATAGTCGATCCCATAGCCCACGACGAATTCATCGGGGATCTCGAAGCCTGTCCAATCCGCGCGGATCTCGACCTCGCGGCGGGTGGGTTTGTCCAAGAGCGCAATGGTTTTCATCCGCGCAGGGCCCTTTGATTTCAACAGGTTGATCACATGATGCAGCGTGTGGCCCGTATCGACGATATCCTCGACCACCAGCACATCACGCCCCGCGATCTCGCCGCGCAGATCCTTGAGGATACGCACCTCGCGGCTTGATTGCATGGCGTTGCCATAGCTTGACGCCTCAAGGAAATCGACCTCGACCGGCAGATCAAGTTCGCGCACCAGATCGGCGATGAAAACGAAACTGCCGCGCAAAAGCCCCACCACCACCAGCTTGTCGGTCCCGGCAAAAGCGGCCTCGATCTCGCGGGCCAGGTCCTCGATCCGCGCCGCGATAGATTTGGCCGAAATCATCTGCACCACCTCGTAGCGTGGTGTTGCGCTTGGCCCGCTTGTCGACTGCGCCATAATGCCCCCCGGCCATCCCGGCCTGAACCCCTTGATTTCCGGTTCCTGTTTTAGGACATGGAGGGTTCAGGCGAAAGGCGAAAGGCGCGCATGCCGACCCATTCCGAAACCCGCAGGCTGCCTTACAGCCCTGATCAGATGTATGCGCTTGTCGCGGATGTTGCGCATTATCCGCAGTTCATTCCGTGGATCAGTGCCGCGCGGGTGCGCTCGGTCATGCCCGAGGGCGATCATGCGGTGATGCTGGCCGATCTGGTCATCGGCTTCAAAATGTTCCGCGAACGTTTCTTGAGCCGCGTCACCATGTGGGAAGGGCTGCGCCGCATCGACACTGAATATGTCGATGGCCCCTTCAAGCATATGATTTCCAACTGGGAATTCGTGGCACCCGCCGATGGTGGGTCGGGCTGCGAGGTGCGCTTTGCCGTGGATTTCGAGTTTCGCAACAAGATCTTGCAAGGTGCTGCGGGGCTGTTTTTTCACGAGGCGATGCAGCGGATCGTGCGCGCCTTCGAGAGCCGCGCGCAACAACTCTATGGCCAACCCACGGGCTGAATGGCTCAATCCTCGACTGGGATCAGGCGCAACTCGCCCTCTTCCTCCATGTTGCGGATGGCTGTGACGATCGCTCCCATCCCGGCTTCGCCCTCATCGGGGCGGATCTTGCCCATATTCTCGGCCTCGCCCCGGATCTGTTCGGCTAAGCGTTTCGACATGTTCTCCAGCAGGAACTCGACCGTGATCTTGGCCGATTCCATGCCTGCTGCAATCGCGCGGGTGACAATCGCGGCATCAACCCGGCGCAGGATCTTTGGCACATCGGCCGGTTCGACACGTTTGGGAATATGCTGAAAGGTGAAGATTGCGCGTCGGACATCATTGGCGAATTGCGCATCGCGTGTCTCCAGCCCGCCCAAAAGCGTATCGCGCAACCCCGCGCTGACAGCGTTGAGAATCGCGCCCACCCGGTCCACGGGACTAGCGCGAAACGAGGATTGCGGCGCCGCGCGCACTTGGCCCAGCAGGTGATCGCCGATCCGGTCGACCATGGCAGGCGTCACCGTCGCGGTCAGCGCCATGGCATGCGCGATCATCTCGGCGCGGTCTGCGGGCAGGTCGGCCAATAGCCCGGCCGCCTTAGCGACACCCAGCTTGGACAGCATGATCGCGCCCACCTCGGCACTTTCGCTCATCAACAAGGGGCGCAGCCGCTCTGACTCCAGCGCGCCCAGCCGGGTCCAAGGATCGGCCAGATCGCTTGCCTCGGCCTCGGCGCGCAATCCATCGCGTGTTTGCGGCGAAATATGCGGCTCCAACAGCGCCAAGGCGGCCGATAGCCCGTTGGGCGCCGTCAGCGCCATCGCGTCGAGTTGCGTTGTGAATTCCTGCACAACCTGTGCAAGCGTTGCCCGGCTGATCGGGCCAAGCGTGGCCATTGTGCGCGCGAGTTCAGCCTGCAAATGCGGGCTCAACCGCTCGATCCCCGGCGAGACATTCTGCGTCAGCAAAAGCCGGACGATCACAGCTGCTTTTTGCTTGGCGCTCAGCCGCGCGGGCGGTGTGACCAGCCGCATCGACTCTTCAGTCGCAATATCCCAATCCCGATGTAGGCTCATGCCCCACCTGTCCCTTATCCACGCTTACCCAAGGACGAATATGGGGGGCAGGGGTTAAGGGCGTGCTGACGACCTTGCGCGGAACGCCGCGCATTTGTCGTGAATTGCGGGCGTCAGGCGGCCGTCTTCAGTAATCGTAGCCCGTGGTTGCGCCTTGGGCGATGGCCGCCGCCAAGGCGCGTTCGGGCCATCGACCTGCACCGCCGCGGGCGCGGATCTCGGCCAGTTGCACGGCCGCCTCCTCGGGCTTGCCGCGGGTCAGATGCGCCATGCCCAGATACGAGCGCGCCAAGAGGTTGTCGGGGTCTAGCGCCAAGGCGCGCGCGTAATGATCAAGCCCCGCCGCCATGTCGCCCATGCTGCGCAACGAATAGCCCAAGTAGGTCTGCACCATCGTCTCATCTTGGTTGGGCGCGCGGGCCAAAAGCGCCAGCGCATCATCATGCCGCCCGGCATAAGCCAGTTCACGCACGGTTCCGATCAAGCTGCTGGGGTCGGTGACAAGGCCGGTTTCTGCGATCGGCACACATTCGGCCTCATCGACATCCCAGACCTGCCCATCGGGGCAGATGGATGTGGTGGGCGTCGGACTTGGTGGTGCTTCTTCGTCCATCCCCACGGCGCCCGCCGCATGGACCATACCCACCAGTATCATCGCCCCGACATAAAACCCGCGCATGATCAGCCGCCTTTTGTGCATTGATGTATGGAAAGATGAGCCGCGCAACCGGTGTGGCAAGTGAAGCTTTTGTAAAACCCCACAAAGCAGAACG
>JAQCLA010000240.1 GCA_027592105.1 Pseudomonadota bacterium
GATGAGGAACAATGTCGCCGCCGTGCGCCTTGGGCCCAGATGATCCAGCGCCCATCCCACCGGCAATTGCATTGCGGCAAAGCAGATGAACCACAGCCCCGAGGCGCGGGCCAAATCGCCTGTTGTGGCCCCAAGCTCGTCCATCAAAACGGGTGAAAGCACCGCCAAGAAGGCGCGGTAGAATTGGCTCAGCATATAGGCGATGACCAGAAACGCGATCCCGGCGCGCATGGCGTGCCCCCTTTTCGTGATTGCCGCGCGACCCTGCACCCTGCCGCGCGAGGCGACAAGCTGCGACACGCGGGCGCGGTATTCTTATTATTTTTGTCGGAATTCTTGACAGGCGCGCGCAGATCGCGTTCAAGAGCATCAACCCAACTGAGTGTTTCAGTCAGGTATAAGTTTGTCCAATCACGGAGCTTGCCATGAATCGCACCATTGCTGCCCTTTTGGGAACCGCCATCACCGTTTCGACCCTGACCGCCGCACAGGCGCAGGAGTTGAACCTTTATTCCTCGCGTCATTATGACACCGACGAGCGGCTTTATTCCGATTTCACTGCCGCGACCGGGATCACCGTCAACCGCATCGAGGGCAATGCCGACGAGTTGATTGCCCGCATGCAGGCCGAAGGTGCCAATAGCCCGGCCGATGTGTTCTTGACCGTCGATACCGTTCGTCTTGCGCGCGCCGCCGATATGGGCCTGTTGCAGCCGATCGAGAGCGAAATCCTCGAGACCCGCGTCCCTGCCTATCTGCAAGATGATGACAACAACTGGTTCGCCTTCTCGCAGCGCGCGCGCATCTTGTTCTATGACAAGACCGAAGTGACCAACCCGCCCCAGAGCTACCAGGATCTCGCCAAGCCGGAATATGCCGGTCAGGTCTGCATCCGCTCGGCCACCAATGTCTATACCCAGAACATCGTCGCGGCCTTGATCGCGCAATTGGGTGAGGCAGCGGTGCAGGATTGGGCGACCGCCGTAGTCGGCAACTTCGCCCGCGCACCGCAGGGTGGCGATACCGACCAGCTGCGCGGCATCGCCTCGGGCGAGTGCAACATCGCGATGTCCAACACCTACTACTACTCGCGCATCATCCGCGAAGGCGACAGCCAGATCACGCCTGAGCAGCTGGCCAATATCGGCTGGGTTTTCCCCAACCAAAACGACATCGGCGCGCATATGAACGTGTCGGGTGGCGGTGTGGCGGCCAATGCGCCCAACCGCGAGAATGCGATCAAGTTCCTTGAATACCTGACCTCGGAACAAGCGCAGCAGTATTTCTCGGCCGGCAATGATGAATACCCCGCCGTGCCGGGTGTGGGCCTCGCCCCTTCGGTTGCCGCATTGGGCATCTTCCGCCCCGACACCATCGACCTGTCCGATATCGCGGCCAATGTCGAAGCGGCGGTCACGGTGCTGAACACCGCCGGATGGGAATGATTTTCATCGGTGCAGTTGGAAACGGGCGCCTTCGGGCGCCCGTTTTCGTTCCTGCCTGTGTCTTGGCCATACCGGGTTTGGCGGGCGGTTATGACCTGCGCCGTGTTTCGCGGCCGATGCTCCAGCACAAAAGCGCGACGGGCAAGAGGCCGACGGCCCCAATGACAAGGCTTGGCACCGCGGCCTCGGCCAGCCGTTCGTCGGAGGCAAGCCTGTGGGCCTGCACCGCGAGCGTGTCGTAGTTGAAGGGCCGCAAGATCAGCGTGGCGGGCAATTCCTTCATCACATCGACGAATACGATCAAAAGGGCGGTCAGGATCGCGGGTTGCAAGATCGGCACATGGATGCGGCGCAACATCGGGGTCGGCCCATAGCCAAGGGTGCGCGCCACCGCATCCATATTCGGGTTCACCGTGGCCAAACCCGATTCATAAGTATTCAGCGCCACCGCCATGAAACGCACCATATAGGCCGCAATCATCAGCCAGATGGAGCCGGTGATCAAAAGCCCGGTGTCGATGCCGAACTGCGCCTCCATCACGCGATCGAGCGCATTGTCGAAAGCGGCAAAGGGAAAGAGAAGCCCAACCGCGATCACGCCCCCCGGCACGGCATAGCCGATCCCCGCGATGCGCAGCCCGGTTTTTGCAGCGCGCGAGGGGAAGATGCGGGCATTGAACCCCATCGCGATGGCGGCCCCCACCGTCAACAGGGCAGCGATGCTGGCCAGCGTCAGCGAATGCTCCAGAAAGCCCAAGTAGCGTGGTGAGAACAGGATCTGGCTTGTATCCGATGCCAGCGCGATCAAGATCCCGCTGGGCAGCAAAAAGCCGAAGAAAACAGGCAGGCTACAGGCGATGATCGCACCCGCCGCCGTGCGTCCGCGCAGGGTGACGGGCTCCATCCGTTCAAAGCGGCGACCGGCATCATGGTGGCGCTGGTTTTGCCTTTGGCGACGCTCCAACGTGGCCAGCGCCAATGCCACGACCAACAGGCACAGCGCCAATTGCGCTGCTGCCGCCCGGTCGAACAGCCCAAACCAGCTGACATAGATGCCTGTGGCGAATGTCTGGACCCCGAAATAGGCGACCGTGCCGTAATCGGCCAATGTCTCCATCATCGCGAGCAGAACGCCGCCCGCGATGGCGGGCCGCGCCACCGGCACCGAAACGCGGAAAAACGCGCCCCATGGCCCCAGCCCCAAGGTGCGCGCCGCGATGTAGGCGGTCGCGGATTGGCGCAGAAACGCCGCCCGCGCCAAAAGATAGACATAAGGGTAAAGCACGAAGATCAGCATCGCCGCCGCCCCCCCGAGCGAGCGGATTTCCGGGAACCAATAATCGCGCGGCCCCCAACCGGTCAGATCGCGCAATGTCGATTGCACAAGGCCCGGATGGTCCAGCAAATCGGTATAGGCATAAGCCAGCACATAGGCCGGGTAGGTCAGCGGCAGCGCCAGTGCGATTTCCAAGATCCGCCGCCCGGGAAAGCGGGTGGCCGTGACCAACCACGCAGTCGCCGTGCCGATGACGCCGGTGCCGATCGCTACCACCAGCACCAGAAAGGCGGTGGTGCCTGCGTAGCGCGGCAACACCGATCCCGCCAAAGCGCGCAGCGTCTCGCCCCCGCCGCCCAGTGCCGCGATCGCGACAGCGGCCATCGGCAAAAGGCAAAGCGCGGCCACCAGCCAAGCAAGCGCTGACAGGCGGCGGGAGTGGTGAAGGCGTTTGGTATTGGACATGGGCGCGGGCGCTGCGGTCTTTGAAATGCAATCCGATCTCTTTTGTCAGGCTTTGGCCGGATTGCAAGGCGACAGGGGCGATGGGGGCTGCAGTGTCGCAAAAGCTTCACTTGAATCGGCGCATAATTTCGATATTTCGAGAAATATGGAAATAACACTTGCAGAACGATTTGCGACCCTCGGCCACCCTTTGCGGTTGGATGTGCTGCGCCTGTTGATCCGGCGTCATCCCGACCTGCTGCCCGCAGGTGAGATCGCCGCGGTGCTGGCGCTCAAGCCCAACACGCTCAGCGCCTATTTGGCCGATCTGCTTCAATCGGGGCTGATCACCCGCACCCGCAGCGGCACCTCTTTGCGCTATGGCGCCGATCTTGCGGGTATCAACGCCATGACCGCGGCGCTGTGGATCGATTGCTGCCTTGGTCGGCCGGATCTGTGCCCGCCCACAGCCATCATGGACAATTTCGGAGACATTCCCATGACACCCGATCGCCAATACCGTGTCTTGTTCATCTGCACCGGGAATTCCGCCCGCTCGATCTTTGCCGAATCGATCCTGCGCAAGATCGCGGGTGATCGGTTCGATGTGTTCTCGGCCGGCACCAAGCCGCAGTCAGAGTTGAACCCGCTGGCCGTGAAGATGTTGCAATCCAAGGGCTATGACATCGACAGCCTGCGTTCGAAGAATGTGGCGGAGTTCCAAGGCCCCGATGCGCCGGCCTTTCATTTCGTTTTCACTGTCTGTGATCGCGCCGCAAACGAGGCCTGCCCGCCATGGCCGGGTCAGCCGATGTCGGCGCATTGGAGCACGCCCGACCCTGTCAAAGCGACAGGGACCGAGGCCGAGCGGATGCTGGCCTTTCAACATGCCTATGGGATGTTGCGCAATCGCATCGCGGCCTTTGCGGCGCTTCCCTTGGACGCGCTTGACCGGATCTCGCTGCAGCATGCGCTTGATGAT
>JAQCLA010000241.1 GCA_027592105.1 Pseudomonadota bacterium
CTGGGATGGCAGGGCCTCGATCTGACGGCGGGTGCCGATCTGGTCGTGACGGGCGAACAATCCGGCGTGTGGCGCTTGCAGTCGCAGATCCATGATTGGTTCTCGATGCCGCGGATGGATGTCGAAGGGTTTCAGGTCGCAAATGGCGTCTATCTGCACGGCACGGTTGAAATGGCAAAAGCGGTAACATTGTCATGGGGCGAATTGCGCCCCTTCGCCGAGCTTCAGGCCGGGGTCGAGAACATGGCGCGCGCCGGTGTGGATCTGACCATCGGCAGTTTGGGCCAAGCTGGATTGCGCAGCCGCGATCCGATCACCGGGCAGCGCATTGCGGGGATCGTCGATGCCGCGGCGAGTGGCTGGTCCTTTCTGATCGGCGGCGATGTCGCGCATGTCGACAGCTCGATCTTCCTGCCCGAAAGCCGGGGCTACACGGTCGAACCCACGCGTCAAAGGCTGCGCCTTGGCGCGAATTACGCGGTCGGCACCAGCAATTTCTTCTACGGCGTGACCTATATGTCCGAAGAATTCGTCGGCCAGCCCGAGGGTCAGCTTGTCGGATCGCTCAGCTTGAACCTGCGATTTTGATCTTTTGCGCCGCCGCGCGAATCGAAAGCTATACATCGCGAATCACTTTTGATAGCCTTTGCGAAAGGCATGGCCGATCAACGGCTGGCCGCGTAACGAGTATGAGGCGGGGCAATGGCTACGGGCTTTCGGGGCGCGTTCGTGATCGCACGGGCGCAGACCATGTTGGATGGTTATCCGGCGCAAGGGCAGTTTCATCTTGCCGAAGGCATGACATGGCGGTGGCATGGTCGCGCGATGCCCTTGGCAGGCGAGGTTGGTGCACTGCTGCTACATGACAGCGCCGAGCATGCCGAGCTGCGCGCCCGCGCGGCACGGGTGGTGCGCAAGCTGATGCAGCGCCCCGCACCCAGCGCCGCCGAAATTGCCGCCGATGAGGCCGACCCGATCTTTCGCGGGGCATTTATAGTCACGGATCAACGCAAGCTTTTCACCATCGTTCCCATCAATCTGGGTGATGCGGCCGAGCCGGTGTTGTTGTTTCTGGGTGAGATGCCCCCACCGGAGCGTGATTTGACGGTTTTGCATTGCTCTGAGCGGACCATGCGCATGACCCCGTCCGAACGGCCCTCGGTCATCTGTTTCACGCCGGGCACGCGGTTGCGCACCGAAACAGGCGAGATCGCGATCGAGGATTTGGGGCCGGGTGACAAGCTGTTGACGCGCGATAGCGGCCCGCAAGAGGTGCTGTGGTCGGGTCATCGCCGCATGTCGGGCGCGCGGCTTTTCGCCATGCCCGAACAGCGCCCCATCCGTTTGCGGCGGGGGGCTTTGGGCGTGGACCGCCCCGAAGATGACCTGATCGTCAGCCCCGAACATCGCGTGCTGGTCAAGGGGCGCGCTGCGCGCGATCTGTGGGGCGAGGACGAGGTTTTGGTGCGCGCCGCCGATCTGGTGGGTGACCGCTTCATCACCGTCGATCATTCTCTGCGCGAGACTTGGTATATCCACCTGATGCTGGAACGCCACGAGGTGATCTGGGCCAATGGGCTGGAGGTCGAGACCTTCCATACGGGTTTCATGGGTCTGGATCATCTCAACGGGGCGCAACGTGACCTTTTGTTCGATCTGCGCCCCGAATTGTCGGGCAACCCCGATCTTTACGGCCCGCCCGCCCGCCGCATGGTCAGCCGCGCCGAAGCGGCGATCCTTTTGCATGGCGCGCCTGCCTATGCGGTGACCGCCCGGCATTGACAGCCCGCTGTGTTCGGCCTAAATGGCGCGCTCATGCAGCGGTCTGAATGGGCCGCTGTCCATATTGGTGTTGGTGGCCCCCGCAAGGGAATGCCTGTCGCCCCGGCAAAATCCGGGGAAAGGACAACGCCCTCTCGTTGAATGAAGAGGAGATCAGACGGTGACCAAACGCACCTCTGCCAAGTATAAAATTGACCGCCGGATGGGTGAAAACATCTGGGGTCGTCCGAAATCCCCGGTGAACAAGCGCGAATACGGCCCCGGCCAGCACGGTCAGCGCCGCAAGGGCAAGATGTCCGACTTCGGCCTGCAGCTGCGCGCAAAGCAGAAGCTGAAGGGCTATTACGGCGATCTCACCGAAAAGCAATTCCGCCGCATCTTCACCGAAGCCGAGCGTCGTCGCGGTGATACCGGTGAATTGCTCATCGGCCTGCTCGAGCGTCGCTTGGATGCGGTCGTCTACCGCGCCAAATTCGTCGCCACCATCTTTGCCGCACGCCAGTTCGTGAACCACGGCCATGTGACGGTGAACGGCCAGCGGGTGAACATCCCCTCCTACCGCGTGAAGGAAGGCGATGTCATCGAAGTGCGTCAGAAGTCGAAGCAGATGACCGTGCTGCTCGAAGCGGTGCAATTGGCCGAGCGCGAT
Source organism: Pseudomonadota bacterium (assembly GCA_027592105.1). Taxonomy (GTDB): domain Bacteria; phylum Pseudomonadota; class Alphaproteobacteria; order Rhodobacterales; family Rhodobacteraceae; genus Roseicyclus. Next base: position 2,432 of record JAQCLA010000241.1, read on the forward strand.
GTTCCCGACTACATCGAGGCCGATCACTCCAAGATGATCGCGACCTTCGTGCGCACACCCGGTCTGGGCGATGTGCCCTATCCTGTGGTGATGGAACCGAATCTCGTTATCGAATACTACGCACAGAACTGATATCTGTTGCACGCAAGTTTATGGGGCCGTGCCAAGCTGGCACGGCCCTTTTTGTTTCGGTCAGGCGATAGGAGGCCCGCATATGGCGCAGACCCATCCCATCTATGGTCGTATCGACGGCCCGATCGTCATCATCGGCTTCGGCTCGATCGGTAAAGGCACCTGGCCGCTGATCGAGCGGCATTTCGATTATGATGCCGACAAGCTGGTGGTGATCGAACCCGATCCCGCGCAAGCCAATTTCCTGCGCCAGCATCGGCTGCACCATGTGCAAGAGGCGTTGACGCTCGAGAATTATCGCGACGTTCTGGGGCGCTTGCTGGAGCCGGGCAAAGGGTTTTGCGTCAACCTCAGCGTCGATACCTCGTCGCTCGACCTGATGCGCTTTTGCCGCGAGATCGGTGTTCCCTATATCGACACCGTGGTCGAGCCTTGGGCAGGCTATTATTTCGGCACCGCCGATAATGCCGCGCGCACCAATTATGCGCTGCGCCAAGCGGTGCGCGACGAGAAAGCCAAGAATCCCGGTGGCACGACGGCCGTCAGCTGTTGTGGCGCCAATCCCGGCATGGTGTCGTGGTTCGTGAAAGAGGCGCTTTTGACCCTTGCGCGCGACACCGGCCATGATGCCACCGCACCCAAGGACCGCGCCGCATGGGCCGCGCTGATGCGCGATCTGGGCGTCAAGGGTGTGCATATCGCCGAGCGCGACACGCAAGCCCGCCGCGTGCCGCGCCCGCGCGGTGTATTCGTCAATACATGGTCGGTCGAGGGCTTCATCGCCGAAGGCTTCCAGCCGGCCGAGCTTGGCTGGGGCACGCATGAGCCGTGGTTTCCCGAAAACGGCTATCGCCATGATACCGGCTGTCAGGCCGCGATCTGGCTTGACCGTCCTGGTGCGATCACGCGTGTGCATAGCTGGTGCCCGACGCCGGGGCCGCAATTCGGATTTCTCGTCACGCATAACGAGGCGATCTCGATCTCGGATTACTACACTGTCGGTCAGGGTGCCGCGCCGGCGTATCGGCCGACTTGTCATTATGCCTATCACCCTTGCGATGACGCGGTGCTGAGCTTGCATGAGATGTTCGGCTCGGGTCGGGCGCAAGAAAAGCACCATATCTTGACCGAGGATGAGATCGTCGAAGGGATCGATGAGTTGGGCGTGCTTCTATACGGCCATGCGAAGAACGCGCTGTGGTTCGGATCGCGCTTGTCGAATGCCGAGACGCGTGACCTGGCCCCTTATCAGAACGCCACCGGGCTACAGGTGACCAGCGCCGTTTTGGCCGGGATGGTCTGGGCCTTGGAAAACCCCAATGCGGGCATCGTCGAGGCCGATGAGATGGATCATGCGCGCTGTCTTGCCGTGCAGCGCCCCTATCTTGGCCCGGTCGAGGCGCATTATACCGATTGGACCCCTTTGCAGGATCGTTGGGAATTGTTTCCCGAAGATATCGATCCCGAAGAGCCTTGGGCCTTTCGCAACGTGCTGGCCAGCTGAGCCTTGTCGTGATCGCAAGGTGCAGCCTTTGGCTGCACGCCTTTGATCTCACCCCGCCGATGGCGGGGCTC
>JAQCLA010000242.1 GCA_027592105.1 Pseudomonadota bacterium
GGTTGCCGCGGCCAACATGGCGCGGCGCGTCCACCCATAGGTGTTCATGGTCATCCTCCCGTTTGACAGGCGGTCCTCCGCCGCCCATGGTGCCAATCCATCACGAAAAGCTGACAGAAGCCTGACAGCTTGGATGATCGGGGCAAATGAGGGATCGGGCGGCGATGCGCTACCTGTTGGTCGAGGATAATCTGGAACTGGCCGAGGCGCTGATCAGCCGCCTTGTGCTTGATGGCCATGCCGTCGATCACGCCGCCACATTGGCTGCGGCCGAGGATTGTCTGGCGGCTGCACAATATGACCTGATCTTGCTCGATGTGATGCTGCCCGATGGGGATGGGCGCGAATTTCTGGCCCGCAGCCGCACACGGATCGAGACACCGGTGATCGTGCTGACCGCGCGCAGCCAAGTCTCCGACCGGGTTGGCGCGCTGGATCAAGGGGCCGATGATTACATCACGAAACCCTTTGATTTCTCAGAGTTAGAGGCGCGTTGCCGCGCGGTACTGCGCCGCCGTGGTGGGGCCGCGCGCAACCAGATCGCGCTGGGTGGCTGCCTGTTCGATCCGCTCTCAGGTACGCTTTGTCGTGGCGAGACGGTGCTCGAGTTGAAAAACCGCGAGATCCGCCTGCTTGAGGTTTTCGCCCGCCATCCCGGCCAGATCCTGTCCAAGGCGCATCTGATGGATCGGCTGTTTTCCTATGACGCAGCCGTGACCGAAAACGCGATCGAGGTGTATGTGGGCCGACTGCGCCGCCGGATCGAGGGGGTGGGCCTCAGGATCGAGACAGTGCGCGGCTTGGGCTACCGAATCGAGACAGGTGCGCCTTGATCCCACGCGGCTCCATCGGGCGGCGGCTGACCCTGCTTTTGGCGGGGGTGGCCGCGTTGTTGTCGCTTTTGAGTTGGGGGATGGTGACGGGGCTGGCGCGCCAAGCGGCGGAACGCACCCAAGACAATGTCTTGGCCGCATCAGCCATCACCATCGCCGAGACCTTGCGCAGCGAACAAGGCGAGGTGCGGCTAGAGCTGCCCTATTCCGCCTTTTCCATGCTGGGCGCCATCGGCGAGGATCGGGTATTCTACCGCGTCACCGCGGGGGAGGCGTTGTTGACGGGTTACGCCGACCTGCCCGTGCCTGATGAGGCGCTGTTGCCCGGACGGGTGGTGTTTCAGACCGAGACCTATTCGGATGAGACGATCCGCATGGCCGCCGTGCTGCGGGTGGTGCTGGCAGGTGCGCAGCCCGTGCCGGTGATCGTCTCGGTCGCACAGACGCGCCAAGGCGTGGATGAGATCGCGGCCGAGTTGTCGCGGCTGGCCGCCGCCCTTTCGGTTGCCTTTTTCGTGGTGGCCGTGGCCCTTTCGGCGATTGCCGCGCGCACCTCGCTCCGCCCTTTGAACGAGATCGCGGCCGCCGTGTCGCGGCGCGGGCCGTCCGATCTGCGCCCCTTGCGCCGCGCGGCACCGGCGGAACTTGCGCCCTTGATGACAGCGCTGAACCGGCTGATGGACCGCTTGGGCCAATCCATCCGCCGATCCGAGGATTTCATCGCCGAGGCCGCCCATCGCGTGCGCACGCCCTTGGCCACTGTGCGCACGCAAGCCGAGATCGCGCTGCATAGCGTCAGCGACGAGACCGAGCGCCAGCGTCTGCGCGGCATTATCCGGGCCGTTGACGAAAGCTCGCGCTCGGCGGGGCAATTGCTCGATCATGCCACGGTCGCCTTCCGCGCCGATGATCTGGCGCGCGATCCTATCGATCTGGCCGCCCTTGCCCGCCAGACCGCGGCCACCCTCGAGGCGACAGCGGCGCTGCGCGATATCCGGCTGCAACTCAACCTTGCGCCTGCACAGGTGGCGGGCGATGCGGTGCTGCTCGACAGCGCGCTGCGCAATGTTTTGGACAATGCGATCAAATACTCGCCCGAGGAGACGACCGTCAGCATCACGGTGGCTAAGCTGGGGGGCATGGGCCAAATCACCATCACCGATGAGGGGCCGGGCCTTGGCGATGGCCCCGCCGAGGCGCTGACCGAACGCTTCCGCCGCGGGAGCAACACCGGCGGCATCGTGGGTTCGGGTCTTGGTCTGACGATCGCGCGCGATGTGGTGGCCGCTCATGGCGGGCATTTGAACTTGCAACAGGCAGAAAACGGGAGGGGTGCATGCGTATCCTTGGTCTTGCCCTTGGCCTGATCCTGTCATGGACGGGGTCCATTCTCGCCTATGAGGTCGAGGAGGAGCGTTTCTACCCCGGCACCGGGCCAGTGGTGTTGCGCGTCATCTCGACCGCCGACTTGGCCGTGTTCGAGCCCTATTTGCGGGCTTTTCAGGCCCAGCGCCCCGAGATCGGCATCGCCTATACCGTCACCTCATCGACCGATCTATATGCCGCGATCCGCGATGGCGCACCCTTTGATCTGGCCTTGTCCTCGGCGATGGATCTGCAATTTCAACTGGCCAATGACGGCTTTGCGCGCAGCTATCGCTCGCCCATGACCGCCGATTTGCCTGATTGGGCGCGTTGGCGTGATCTGATCTTTGCCTTCAGCGCCGAGCGCGCGGTCGTGGTCGTCAATGCCGAGCGGACCGCCGGCCTGCCACTGCCTGCGACGCGGCAAGAGCTTATCGCGCTGTTGCGCGACCACCCCACGCGGTTCCAAGGGGCGGTTGGCACCTATGACGTACGCGAAAGCGGTCTGGGTTATCTCTTCGCCACCAAGGAAACACGCTCGACCGATGTCTATTGGCGGCTGGCCGAGGTGATGGGGCGGCTTGACCCACAGCTTTACTGCTGCTCAGGCCAGATGATCGACGATGTGGCGGCGGGGCGGCTGGCGGTGGCCTATAACGTCCTTGGCAGCTACGCCGCCGAGCGGTTGGCGCGCGATTCCGGCGGGCGGGTGCAGATCCTGCGGATGGAGGATTTCGAGAACATCATGCTGCGCACAGCAATTATCCCGCGCAACGCCGTTGCGGTCGAGGCCGCGGGCGCGCTGATCGATCTGCTCTTGGAGACGGGCTTGCGCGACGCGGCGGGCAATTGGCCCCTGCCGCCTTTGGGCCAGACAGGCGGGGCCGATGATTCAGGCTTTAGCCCAATCCGGCTTGGCCCTGCCTTGATGGTCTATCTCGACCCGCTCAACCGGCGCACATTCTTGGCGGAATGGGAAAACGCGATGGAGCAGCATTGAGCCGCAAGGCTAGTGCATGTAATCGGGGCTTTCGGCATCCAGCACCATGCGCATGCCGCGCATGAAATCGGCCTCGGCCTGTGGGTCGCCTTCTTGTTGACGGGCGGTGATCTCGGCCACATCGGGCGCGAGTTCGCGCAAGGCCCGCCCAGTGGACAGCGCGATGATATAGGTGCGCGCCGCGCGCTCGAAGTAATACATCCGCATGAAGGTTTCAGCGACCGTTTCACCGATGAAAAGCACGCCGTGATTGCCCATCACCATGGTGCGGATCGAGGGGTCTTGGAACATGCGCGCGCAGCGCGTCCCCTCCTCCTCCATCGCAAGGCCGCCATAATTCTCATCGATCACAATACGGTTGAAGAACATCGCCGAGCTTTGATCGATGGGCGGCAGGCGGCTATCGGCAAGGCTGGCCAGAACAGTGGCATAGGTCGAATGCACATGCATCGCACAGCGCGCATGCGGCACATGGCGGTGCAAGCTGGCATGCAGCCCCCAAGCGGTGGGATCGGGCGCATCCTCGCCCTTGGCGCTTTCGGGATTATTGGCGTCGATCACCCAGAGGTCCGAGGCGCGGATACGGCTGAAATGACACCGTGGATTGATCAGGAATTGCGTCCCCTCATCATTGACCGCCATCGAGAAATGATTGGCCACCCCTTCATGCATGCCTTCGCGCGCGGTCAGGCGAAAAGCAGCCGCTAGATCGGCGCGGGTGTCAGCATGATTCATCGTCGTATCCCTTCCCATTTGCGCGCAGGCTAGCGGGTCGATCACGCCCCGTCCAGTTCCCTGACGCCACGACCGCGCGGGCGATGCGGAAGATCGAATTGGAAAATAATTAAATTTTTTGATGTGCTTACCACCTTTTCTTGATGCGTTTACGTGCGCTTTGACAGCGGCGGATCAACAAGATGATCACCGTCAATGAAT
>JAQCLA010000243.1 GCA_027592105.1 Pseudomonadota bacterium
GTTTTTCGGCAGTCAGGTCAAGGTTGCTGGTGAGCGTGATGGCTTTTTGCGCATCCAAACGGGACACCATATTCCCGCCCAACATCTCACGCCGATCCGCGCGCGGTTTTCCGACCCGGTCGGTATCGCCGATCTGTTTCTTGGCACACCTTATCTTTGGGGCGGCACAAGCCGCTGGGGGATCGATTGCTCGGGGCTGGTGCAAGCGGCCCTTTTGGCCTGTGGCATCCCCTGCCCCCGCGACAGCGACCAGCAAGAGGCGGCCTTGGGCACAGCCCTACCCGAGGGGGCGGCCCTGCAACGCGGCGATCTGGTATTCTGGCGCGGCCATGTGGGCATCATGGCGAATGATCACATGCTGCTGCATGCCAATGCGCATCACATGGCCGTCGCCTATGAACCACTGGCCGAGGCCGTCGAACGCATCGCGGCGCGCGAATTCGGCGCGGTCACATCCTTTCGGCGGCTGTCGCTGGCGGCTTAGGTCTCGACTGCGCGGATCAGCTTGCGCTCCAGCACACGCAGCACGGCCCGCAGGTCATTGCCCCGCTTGAGGATGCGCCCATCCATGCCGATCACGGCGTATTGCCCTTGCCGATCACGCAGGCGGGGGCGCTTTTCCACGCGGTAGATCGGATGCTCGGCAGTGCGGCGAAAGATTGAAAAGACCGCCACCTCGCTCAGATGCGAAATGCCGTAATCGCGCCATTCACCCGCAGCAACCATGCGCCCGTAAAGCGTGAGGATATGGCCCAGCTCATGGCGATCAAAGGCCACCTGTTCCGTGCGCGCTGCGGGCCCTTGGGGCTGGAAATGCATCACCATCCCGAATTGTTGAGCGCGATGGCCCCGAAAATCAAGCGCGAATGAAAAAGGCCCCACCGCGGTGGGGCCTTGTTGCCGATCGATCCGGGCGCCTAGGCGCGCACCAATGCCTCATAGGCCTCCGACATGGAGCGGGTCAGGGCGCCGACCTCGAAGCTGTAGTCACCGATCTGGCCCACGGGTGTCACCTCGGCGGCGGTGCCAGTCAGCCAGCACTGCTCAAAGCTTTCCAGCTCTTCGGGCATGATGTGGCGCTGATGCACGGTGATGTTGCGCTCGCCCAGCATGCGAATGACGGTCTGGCGCGTGATCCCGTTGAGGAAGCAATCGGCCAGCGGTGTATGCACCTCGCCATCCTTGACGAAGAAGATATTGGCACCTGTCGCCTCGGCCACATAGCCGCGATAGTCGAACATCATCGCGTCCGAGCAACCCTTGGCCTCGGCCGCGTGCTTGGACATGGTGGCGATCATGTAAAGACCCGCTGCCTTGGCCTGATAGGGCGCGGTCTCGGGCGCGGGGCGGCGCCATTTGGCGATGTCGAGCTTGGCCCCCTTGGTCTTGGCATCGCCGTAGTAATTGCCCCAACTCCACGCCGCGACGGCCATGCGCACCGGGTTGCGCTTGGACGATACACCCATATCGTCGCCCGCGCCGCGCCATGCCAGCGCGCGCACATAGGCATCGGTCAGGCCGTTGGCCTCCATCACCGCATATTTCGCGGCCTCGATCTCATCGACCGAATAGGGGATCGGCATGTCGATCATCTCGCCAGATTTCAGCAAGCGCTCGGAATGCCAGCGGCTCTCGAAGATCTTGCCGTTATAGGCGCGCTCACCCTCGAACACGGAGGAGGCGTAATGCATCGCATGGGTGAGGATATGGACATTAGCACCGCGCCAATCCACCAACTCGCCATCCATCCAGATCTTGCCATCACGATCATCATAGGCTCCGGCCATCGGTCCGCTTCCTTGTTCGTTGCACCGGCTCTTCCAACCGGTCGGGTTTTCGAATGTTGCGCAGATTACGTCCGTATCGGGCATATTATTGCGCAAAACGCCCTAATCGCTAGCAATCGATTCTTGGAAAGTCAACAAGGCTGACATAAACTGGGGCAAATCCTTGAAGGGATATTGGTAAAGGGACAGCGCATGGCGGATCGCAACGTGGCGAACCTGATGGGGCGTGGGGAAAGCCTGCTTTTCCTGACCGATGACCAACTGCGCCGCGGGATCGAGGCGATGTTTTTCGCCTATCGCGGCTTTACTGCCGACCCCGACCGCATTTTGCAAGATTACGGCTATGGCCGCGCGCATCACCGGGCGATCCACTTCATCAACCGCACGCCGGGCACGACGGTGAGCAACCTTTTGTCGATCCTTGGCGTGACCAAGCAATCGCTCAACCGCGTATTGCGCACCTTGGTCGAGGATGGTTTGGTCGACAACCGCGTCGGCACCCGCGACAAGCGCGAGCGGCATCTGTTCCTGACGCCCAAAGGTGCCACGCTCGAACGCGAATTGTCCGAGGCCCAGCGCAACCGCATGCGCGACGCCTATCGCGCCGCAGGCCCCGAGGCTGTGGCCGGTTTTCGCACCGTGCTCGAGCAGATGATGAACCTCGAGATGCGACGCCATTACATGGATGACGGAGAGAGTGTGAAATGAGTGCCGAGATCGGTGCGCATCTGCTGATCGTCGATGATGACGAGCGTATCCGCGGGCTGTTGCAGAAATTCCTGATGCGCAACGGCTACATGGCCAGCGTCGCGCGCGACGCGGCACAGGCGCGGCGGCTGCTCAAGGGGCTGGCCTTCGACCTGATCGTGCTGGATGTGATGATGCCCGGCGAAGATGGGCTCAGCCTATGCAGCGCGATCAGGCAAGATCAGAACACGCCCGTCTTGCTGTTGACCGCGCGCGGCGAAGCGGGCGACCGGATCAGCGGGCTGGAGGCAGGGGCCGATGATTACCTTGCCAAGCCATTCGAGCCCAAGGAATTGTTGCTCAGGATCAACGCCATCCTGCGGCGCATGCCCAAGCCCGTGGAAGAACCGGAATTGCCGCAGATCCTGCATATGGGCCCGATCCGCTATGATCTGGAGCGGGCCGAAATGTGGCATGGCGCAACCCTTGTCCGATTGACCGCGACCGAGGCCGCCTTGATGCGGATCTTCACCAGCGAGCCCAATCGCCCGATCAGCCGCACGGAATTGGTGGCGCTTCTCAACCGCGATAAATCCGGCGTCGATCATGTCCAGGAACGCGCGGTCGATGTGCAGATCACCCGCCTGCGCCGCAAGATCGAGGTCAGCCCGAAAGAGCCACGCTATCTTCAAACCGTGCGGGGCGCGGGCTATATGCTGGCCCCCGACTAAGGAAAGATACCGCCGTGACGCTTTTGGTTGAAAACCCCGCTGGCCTTGATCACCTGACCCCGCTTGGCCACCCAGAGCGGGTCGAGCGCCTTTCAGAGATTAACGAGGCGCTCTCGGCCCCTGAATTCGACGATCTGACCCGGATGATCGCCCCCATGGCCGATGAGGCCGTGCTGCTTTTGGGCCATCCGCAATCCTATATCGACTGGGTGCGCGCCCAGATACCCGCGCGCGGGCGCGCAGCGCTTGACGCCGATACCCATGCCAGCCCCGGCTCGTGGGAGGCCGCCTTGCGCGGCGTGGGCGGCTGCATCGCCGCGATCGATGCGGTGCTGGGCGGTCGGGCCAAGAATGCCTTTGTCGCCACACGACCGCCCGGCCACCATGCCGAGAAAACCCGCGCGATGGGGTTTTGCCTGTTTTCGACTGTCGCCATCGCGGCACGCTATGCGCTGGAACATCACGGGCTGTCGCGCGTGGCCGTCGTGGATTTCGATGTGCATCACGGCAACGGCACGCAAGATTTGCTTTGGGATGAGCCGCGCGCGCTGTTCATTTCCTCTCACCAAATGCCGCTCTACCCCGGATCGGGGGCCGCCAATGAGCGTGGCGGGTCGAACAATGTGCTGAACCTGCCTTTGGCACCCGCCACGGATGGGACGGCGATGCGGCGGGCCTATGAAACCCAAGGCTTTGCCCGTCTGCGCGATTGGGCGCCGGAGTTGATCCTGATCTCGGCGGGCTTCGACGCCCATGCTGATGATCCGCTGGCCAATCTGATGTGGGACGAAGAGGATTTCGCCTGGATCACCCGATCCTTGTGCGACATCGCCGATGAGGTCTGCGCCGGGCGCGTGGTCTCGACTCTCGAGGGCGGTTATGATCTGCCCGCATTGGCGGCCTGCGCCGCGGTGCATGTGAC
>JAQCLA010000244.1 GCA_027592105.1 Pseudomonadota bacterium
TATTGCTGCCCAGTGCGTCCATCACATCAATGGACTCGGTCTTGGTCAATTCCCAAGGCCGCGCGGTAAAGGCGTAAGGCTTGGAGGTTAGCGCGCCCACGGGGCAAAGATCGACGATATTGCCCTGCAACTCCGACACCAGCGAAGCACCCAGATAGCTGGTGATCTCGCTATCCTCGCCACGGCCGGTCTGGCCCATTTCGGGCATGCCGCCTACCTCGGTGATGAAGCGGACACACCGTGTGCAAGAAATGCAGCGCGTCATCTCGGTTTTGACCAAGGGGCCAAGATCGAGATTGTCGGACGCGCGCTTGGGTTCGCGGTAGCGCGAGAAATCGACGCCGTAGGCCATCGCCTGATCTTGCAGATCGCATTCGCCGCCCTGATCGCAGATCGGGCAATCAAGCGGATGGTTGATCAACAAGAACTCCATCACGCCTTCGCGGGCCTTTTTGACCATGGGGCTGTTGGTCTTGATGACGGGGGGCTGGCCTTCGGGGCCGGGACGCAGATCGCGCACCTGCATCGCGCAAGAGGCGGCGGGCTTGGGCGGGCCGCCCACGACCTCGACCAGGCACATCCGGCAATTGCCTGCGATCGACAGGCGCTCGTGATAACAGAACCGCGGGATTTCGATACCTGCCTGCTCGCAGGCTTGGATCAAGGTCATGGCCGGATCGACTTCGATCTCGTGGCCGTCGATGATGATCTTGCGCAGGTCGCTCATGGGGTGCGTTCCTTCCTCGGCGCGGGCAATGACGGGATCAGGTCCAAATGATCCCACCCGACGCATTCGCGGTTGGCCGCCTTTTAGCCCCCACGAAGCAGTCTGCCAATGGGCGATCCTGTGGCGATTTCGTCGCGCCCCACGCGACAGGCCCCCGCGACATCATCGGACCCCATCACGCCGCGCGCCGCGAAATAGTCGCGCGCAAGCGCGATGTAGCGATCTTGCTCGGTATCATCTTCGACATAGGCGGTGACCTCGGCCCGGCTAAAGCCAAGCGACATGGCATGGGTGGCCAAACCCAGCAGGAAAACATTAGCCGCGAGATCGCGCCGCGCCAGATCGGGACAGGTTCGTTCGATATGGCGGCCCACAGTGATCGCCAAAAGCCCTTGATGCAAGCGCGCGTCATTTCGCAGCGTGTCAAAGCGATCCGCGCGCGCACTGCCCACGACCGTCAATAGCCCTGTGGCGGCCATCAACAGCGATATCGTCAGAATCTTTGCATAGCTGCCCATCGGCCGATCACCTTTTTGCACGCACCCTGTATCGCACAGATGGGGATTTTCACGAAGGTTATGCAATAACAGCGCGCAAGTCGCGGCCATGATCGGCATGGCTTCGCCGAAAAAGGCTTTAGATGCGCACACCCCAAAAGGTGACGATCAGCCAAATCAGCCCGACGATCAGCACGACCGACAAGATCGCATAAACCGCCGCTTCCATCCGTTCAGGTGTGTTCAGCGCGATGGCGACGCCGGATGCCAACATAGCACCGACCACGACTCCGAGGATCGAACCACCAATGCCCCAGTTATAGCCCAAGATCATGCCTGCGACGCAGCAGGCCAGATAGATGGAGGCCAGCCCATACCAATACAAACGCACCATGAAATGCCGCCCTTACGCTACCTCAACACGGCCCGCTTTGCCGGGGCCTGACGTCTTTTGATCGAAATGATACGAAAGTTCGGCCCTTGCTGCAATCCAAGGCCGACGCCGGGGCATCGGCCCTGTGGCAGCTTTGCCGCGCTCGTGGGGCGTTCAGGCGCGGTTAACGCGCGCTGCAGCGTCCCGCGATCATGGGTTCGCCTGCCGTGCTGCGCGTCACCAGCCAATCGCCGGTCTCCGGGTCCATGACCCAGTCAACAGAAGAGGAGCCCGCGCGCTCGATACAGTGGCGCGTGGCAACAAAGCGCGCGCTTTCGCGTGCATCGGCCAGCGACACACCGGGCGCACGCACCGATATGGTGAAATCGCGCCAAGTCTCGCCGGTGCTCAGACGCGCATCATAAGGTAGGCCCGCACCGCGTGGGCCGCGATCGAACTCGCCACCGCAAGCAGCCAAAAGCGTCACAAGCCCGACACCCCCAGACATCAACGCTACGCGGCGCAAAGCCTTGCGCGCGAAATCTTTGGTCGATCCATGCGCCATGCGGTCGTGCCCTTCCATCGGTTATTCCGCCGCGATGCCCGCGACACCGCCCCGCTTGACGCGGATACGGTCCTCGATCTCGTGGCGGAAATGGCGGATCAGACCTTGGATCGGCCAAGCCGCCGCATCGCCCAGCGCACAGATCGTGTGGCCTTCGACCTGCTTTGTGACATCGAGCAGCATGTCGATCTCGGCCACCTCGGCCTCGCCCTTCACCAAGCGCTCCATCACCCGCATCATCCAGCCGGTGCCTTCGCGGCAAGGCGTGCATTGGCCACAGCTTTCATGCTTGTAGAATTTCGACAAACGCCAGATGGCTTTGACCATATCGGTCGACTGATCCATCACGATCACCGCCGCCGTACCAAGCCCCGAGCGCTGTTCGCGCAGCCAATCGAAATCCATGATCGCGCCTTCGCGCATCACATCGGCAGGCAGCACCGGCACGGAGGAGCCGCCGGGGATCACCGCCTTGAGATTGTCCCAGCCGCCGCGAATGCCGCCGCAATGACGCTCGATCAGCTCGTCGAAGGGGATGCTCATCTCTTCTTCGACGACGCAGGGTTTGTTCACATGGCCCGAGATCGCGAAAAGCTTGGTTCCCGCATTATTGGGCCGGCCAAAGCCCGCGAACCATTCCGCGCCACGGCGCAGGATCGTGGGGGCCACGGCAATTGATTCGACATTGTTGACGGTGGTCGGGCAGCCATAAAGCCCCGCACCCGCCGGAAAGGGCGGCTTCATCCGCGGCATGCCCTTGCGCCCCTCGAGGGATTCCAAGAGCGCGGTTTCCTCGCCGCAGATATAGGCCCCTGCGCCGTGATGCAGGTAGAGATCGAAATCCCAGCCCGACTTGGCGGCGTTCTTGCCCAATAGGCCCGCGGCGTAGCATTCGTCGATCGCGGCCTGTAGCGCCTCGCGCTCGCGGATATATTCGCCGCGGATGTAGATGTAACAAGCATGCGCCTGCATCGCGAAAGACGCGATCAAGCAGCCCTCGATCAGCGTATGGGGATCATTGCGCATGATCTCGCGGTCTTTGCAGGTGCCGGGTTCGCTTTCGTCGGCATTCACCACCAGATAGCTGGGCCGCCCATCCGATTCCTTGGGCATGAAGGACCATTTGAGGCCGGTCGGAAACCCCGCCCCACCGCGCCCGCGCAGGCCCGATGCCTTCATGATCTCGACGATCTTGTCACGGCCAAGGGCGATGATGTCCTTGGTGCCATCCCAATGTCCACGCGCCATCGCGCCCTTCAGGCTGCGATCATGCATGCCATAGATATTGGTAAAGATCCGGTCCTGGTCCTGCAGCATCTTGGCTCTCTCACGTCTTTATCGGCCCGGATCTGGCGGGCCTGTCTTCTCGTGTCAGCGATCCATGCGCTCGGCGCGGCGCGCTTTCCACACCCAATAAGTCACAATCAAGGCCCAGACCAGTGCGGCAATCGCCGCAAGGTCGAACAGAAAGGCCAAGCGGATGGGCAGGCCCAGTTGACCACCCAGAAAACTGGCCCCCATCCAAAGCACCATCGTCACCGCCATCACGATGGCCGCCATGCGGATCTGACGGCGATAGCGGCGCTCGATCTGGGTATCTTCGGGCGATTTGGTCATGCGGCCCCGCTGATGTTCGGCTTATGCCAGCCCTAACGGATCAACCCGGCCCGAGGCAATCCCCACGCATCCCAACCCTTGACCATCAGGTCAGATTCGCGACCGGAAATGCCGCGCGGTCGCGGCGCGCAGCGATCGGCCTTCTTGCCGTTTGCGCTTTGGGCAGCCTTAAGCCTCGCGCGCCAACTCTTTTGCTTGTGCGACCCAAGTATCGCGCACGACACGGCCCTTGAAGCCTTCGAGGTTCTGATCGACCCAAGCGATTTCTTCATCCGACCAAGCCGCGATCTGGTCGAAATGGTAAAAGCCCAAGCTGTTGCACAGCTTTTCGAGCTTGGGGCC
>JAQCLA010000245.1 GCA_027592105.1 Pseudomonadota bacterium
GGTGCCGCGCATCCCTTGGCCCATGAAGGCCATGATCACCGGCTCATAACGCGCCTTGTCGCCGGAATGGGGCATGCCCACCGCATAGATCGTGCCGCCCCAGCCAATGAGGCGCGGGGCGACATCATAGGCGGGAATGGCCCCGACGCTGACAAAGACATGCTGCGCCAAGCGCCCGCCGGTCATGGCCGACAAGGCGCGCCACGGCTCGGGCGCGCTGGCAAGGATTGTGTCGGTCGCGCCAAAGGCGCGGGCATCATCAAGCTTGGCCGCTGAAAGATCCAACGCCACGATCCGCGCCGCCCCTGCAAGGCGCGCGCCTTGAATGACATTGAGCCCCACACCACCCGCGCCGATCACAACCACTGTCTCACCGGGCCGCACATTTGCGGTATTGACCACCGCCCCCACACCCGTCGGCACGCCACAGGCCAAAAGACAGGCCGCCTCGGGGGCGATGGCTTCGCCTAAGGGGGCGATCTGGGTCTGATCGACAATGAGTTTTTCAGCGAATGCGCCACATTCCATCGCCGCTTGCACCGGGGTGCCGTCGGCATCGGTCAACTTGGGCGCGCGCGCCTCATTGCCGACGCAATAGACGGGCTTGCCACCCGCGCAGCTTGGGCAGGTGCCGCAAGCGCGGATCAGCGTGACCAAGACCCGATCACCAAGGCGCAGATGGTCGACCCCTGCCCCCAAGCCTGTGACCCGCCCTGCTGCCTCATGGCCGTAAACCGCAGGAAGCGCCCCACCCCAAGCCCCTTCGATAAAGGAGATGTCGGAGTGACAGATCGCAACAGCCTCGACCGCGACCTCCACCTCGCCGGGGCCGGGATCGCGCAGCTGCAAAGTTTCGATCACAAGCGGTTGGCCAAAGGCATGGCAGACGGCGGCGCGGATGGTCGATGGCATATTCTGTCTCCCGGTCTTGGATCGCCCCGGCATCCTTGCACAGACGCAGGCCACGGCAACCCCTAACCGCGCCGCGACAAAGACTTGCGCGCCGTGGCAGGGTGGCGCAAAACCGCACGAGGGCGCGCACGCGGGAGGAAATGATGGATAGTCTCGATCTGGGCGATGTGGTGCTGCATTACGCCGACACAGGGCCGCACGATGCGCCCGCCGTCGTCTTTGCCAATTCGCTTGGCACCGATTTCCGGCTTTGGGACGCCATCTTGCCGCATCTGCCCGCAGGGCTGCGCGTCATCCGCTACGACAAGCGCGGCCATGGGCTATCGACCTGCCCGCCCAGCCCCTACACGATGGGCGCGCTGATCCATGATGCCGAGCGGCTCCTTGAAGCTTTGAGCGTGCGCGATTGCGTCTTTGTGGGGCTGTCCATTGGCGGGATGATCGCCCAAGGGCTGGCCGCCAAGCGGCTTGATCTTGTGCGCGCGGTCGTGCTGTCGAACACCGCCCCCAAGATCGGCACCCGCGCGATGTGGGAAGAGCGGATCGCCATGGTGGAAAGCCAAGGGCTGAGCGCCATGTCAGACACGATTATGACGCGCTGGTTTTCCAAGGAGTTCCGCGAAAGCCCGCAGGTCGCACCATGGAAGCGGATGGTCGAAACCACGCCACCCGCGGGCTATGCGGGCTGTTCGGCGGCGATTGCGGGCAGCGATTTCTACGCCAGCACCGCCAAGCTACGCCTGCCCGCGCTGGTGATTGCGGGGTCCGAGGATGGATCGACCCCGCCCGATCTGGTGCAGGAATTGGCAGGCCTCATCCCCGGCGCGCGTTACGCGCTGATCCGAGGCGCGGGCCATCTGCCTTGCGTCGAAAAACCCGCCGAATTCGCCGGGCATCTGAATGATTTCCTGCGCGCTATCGGCCATTTGGATACAAAGCAATGAGCGCCAGCCCCTTTGACAGCATGGTCCATGCCCGCCTTTTCGGCGATGCCGAGATCGCGCGGCTGTTTTCCGACACCGCCGAAATTCGCGCGATGATGCTGGTTCTGGGGGCCTTGGCTAAGGTGCAGGGGCAAGCGGGCGTGATCCCCGAAACATCAGGTGCATTCTTGCATCGGGCCACGATGGAAATTCAGATCGACCCGGCGGGGCTTGCCCAAAGCGTGGGTGAGAATGGCGTGAGCGTGCCGGGGCTGGTCGCCGCGATGCGCAAGGCGCTGGAGGCACCAGAACATGCCGCCTATCTGCACTGGGGGGCGACAAGCCAAGATATCCAAGACAGCGCGCTGATGCTGCGCGCGCGTCAGGCCCTGGCGCAGATCGCAGAGCGGCTTAAAGGTGCCCTCACCGCATTGGCCGATCTGGCCGAGGCGGAGGCGGAAACGCCGATGGCCGCGCGCACCTATGGTCAGGTGGCAGTGCCGTCGTCCTTTGGGGCGCTGGTGGCCGTTTGGGGCTGGCCCGTGATCGCGGCGTTGGAGCGGTTGGGCGCGCTGTCGCCGAAACTGGCCGTCTCGCTTTCAGGGGCGGGCGGCACCGGCACGATGCTGGGGCCCGATCCGGCAATGATCCGTGCAGGGCTGGCCAAGGCGCTCGGGCTGGCCGACCCGGGCCGCAGCTGGCATGCCGAGCGCGGGCTGATCACGGAACTGGTGCAATGCTGTCAGGCGGTGACGGCGGCCGCGGCCAAGCCGGGCGAGGATCTGTTGATCCTGACCCGCTCGGATGTGGGCGAGTTACGCCTGTCGGGCGGTGGTGCCTCCTCGACCATGCCGCAAAAGGAAAACCCGGTGGCGCCAAGCGTGCTGGTTGCGCTGGCGCGTTTCGGCGCGGCGCAAGCGGGCGCGCTGCAAACCCCCGGCCACCGCGAGGCGCGCGATGGGGCGGCATGGTTCACCGAATGGCTGATGCTGCCGGGGTTGGTGATGGCGGCGGGCAAATCGGCGGCAGTGCTGGCCGAAACCATCGGCCAGATTACCCCCGACAAACCTGCGATGGCCGCGCGGCTCGCCGATCCCTTGGGCCTGATCCATGCCGAAGCCTTGAGTTTCGCCTTGGCGGGGATCATGCCCCGCCCAGACGCGCAGGCCGAGGTGAAGCGGCTGGCCCTTGCCGCCAAGGCGAGCGCAACCCCCCTGCCCGATCTGGTGATAGCCGCCCATCCCACGCTTGCCATGCCGCCCCTGTCCGGGCGCGCGACCCTTGGCACAGCCCCGGATGAGGCGCGCGCCTTTGCCAAGGCCGCCCGCGCGATCGCGGATGGACAAGGGTAAAGTGTCAATCTAGATTGACACCTGCCCTGCCCCACGAAAGACCATCATGGCCCCCCGGCGTCTGCCTGTCCTTTTCATCCTGATCACTGTCACCATCGATGCGATGGGGATCGGCCTGATCCTGCCGGTGATGCCCGATCTGATCCGCGAGGTGCGCGGTGCCTCGCTTGCCGATGCAGCGCTTTGGGGCGGCATGCTCTCGGCCGTTTATGCGGTGATGCAGTTCGGCTTTTCACCCCTGATCGGGAACCTTTCCGACCGCTTCGGGCGGCGGCCCATCTTGCTCATCTCGATGGGGGTTTTGGCGCTCGATTATGTCGTGATGGCGGTGGCGGGTACGATCTGGCTTTTGTTTGCAGGCCGCATCGTGGCGGGGATTGCGGCGGCGACCCATTCCACGGCGCTGGCCTATATGGCCGACATCACAGACAGCAGCAAACGCGCGCAGAATTTCGGCCTGATTTCAGCAGGTTTCGGGATGGGCTTCATCTTTGGGCCAGTGATCGGGGGGCTGTTGGGTGGGCTTGATCCGCGCGCGCCCTTTATTGCCGCCGCCTGTTTGGCGGCGGCCAATTTCGCCTTTGGCTGGTTCGTGCTGCCCGAAAGCCTGCCGCCTAAGCGCCGCCGCGCCTTTGACTGGTCCCGCGCGAACCCGGCGGGCGCACTCAAATCCATGCGCAAGCTGCCCGGTGTGGGCGCGCTTTTAGCGGTGATGCTGGCCTATCAGATCGCCAATTTCACCTATCCGGCGGTCTGGGCCTATTACATCCAAGGGGCCTTTGGTTGGGACGCGCGAATGGTTGGGCTGTCCTTGGCCGCTTACGGCGTGGCCATCGCCGTGGTGCAAGGGGGGCTGATCCGCGCCATCCTACCCCGTCTGGGCGAAGGGCGCGCGGTGTTTTGGGGGCTGATCCTGAACACGGGCTGTCT
>JAQCLA010000246.1 GCA_027592105.1 Pseudomonadota bacterium
CGCGCCCGCCCTGCCCCTGCTGGGGGAATGGTTCGCCACAGGCGATCTTGTGCGCGAAATGCCCGATGGGGCGCTGAGCTATCACGGGCGGCGCGATGATATTTTGACCACAGGCGGCTACCGTATCGCCCCGCTGGAGATCGAGGCCGCCTTTCACGACGCTGCAGGGCTTGTCGATTGCGCCGCCACCGCGCTGCCCGTCAAGGCCGATACCGAGGTGCTGGTGTTGGCATATTGCGGCACCGCGACACCCGAGGCCTTGGCGGCACTGGCCGCCGCGCGCCTTGCCCGCTACAAGCAACCACGGCTTTATGTGCCGCTGGCCGCGCTGCCACGCTCGGCCAATGGCAAACTCGACCGAAAAGCGCTTGTTGCACTGCTCAAGGACAGATCATGATCAAACTCGACATCCTCAGCGATCCCATCTGCCCTTGGTGCTATATCGGCTGGTCGAACCTGACCCGCGCGATGGCGGCGCGGCCCGATCACCCCTTTGCGATCGAATGGCACCCTTTCCAACTCAACCCCGATATGCCCGCAGGCGGCATGGATCGGCGCCACTACCTGACCGAGAAGTTCGGCGGCACCGATGGCGCACTGCGCGCCTATCGCCCGGTGGTCGAACATGGGGAGGCGGCGGGGATCACGCTGAACCTCGACCAGATCGCGCGCACGCCCAACACGCTTGACGCCCATCGCCTGATCCATTGGGCAGGGCTTGAGGGGCGCCAAACCCCTGTTGTTGCGGCACTTTTCAAGGCCTATTTCACCGATGGGCGCGATATCGGCGATCATGCCGTGCTGACCCAGATCGCGGTCGATACGGGCATGGCACAGGATCTGGTCGCCACGCTTTTGGCCGGTGATGCGGATGCAGATGACATCATGGCGCGCGACGCCCATACCCGTTCGCGCGGTGTCAGTGGCGTGCCAAGCTTCGTGATCGCAAGCCAACATGTGCTTTCAGGGGCGCAACCCACAGACACATGGATCTCCATTATCGACGAGATCGCGGAACAAATCCGGGATCAGCCGCAATGACAGACCCGCGCGCATCTTTGCTACGTTCCGCCGACAGCCAACACACATCCGGGCTTGGGCGTTGAGCGGCGCGCGCCCCGTGGCGGCGGTCTCGCGGTGGGAATTCATCGCCATGATGGGGATGATGTTTGCCACCATCGCCTTTTCCATCGACGCGATGCTGCCCGCCCTGCCCGAGATCGCGCAAGAGCTGACGCCAAGCGACCCCAACCGCGCGCAGCTGATCTTGACCAGCTTCCTGTTCGGCATGGGGGTCGGCACACTTTTCGCAGGTCCGCTGTCGGATGCGCTGGGGCGCAAGGCGGTCATCATGATCGGGGCGGCGCTTTATTGTGGCGGTGCGCTCTTGGCCTATGTCGCACAGGATCTGGAATGGATCTTGGCCGCCCGCGTGCTGCAAGGCTTGGGCGCAGCAGGGCCACGCGTGGTCTCGCTTGCCATGGCACGCGATCTGTTTTCGGGCCGCGCCATGGCCCAAATCGTATCCTACGCCATGCTCGTCTTTACCATCTTTCCAGCCATCGCGCCGCTGATCGGGGCATGGATCATCTTGGGCTTTGGCTGGCGGGCGATCTTTTTGGCCTTTTTGGTCTTTTCGCTCATCTCGGTGATCTGGCTGGGCCTGCGCCAGCCCGAGACTTTGCCGCGTGACAAGCGCCGCCCCTTGGCGCTCATCACGCTATGGTCGGGGCTGCGTGAAACGCTGGTCCACCGCCAGATGCAGCTGTCGATCCTTGTGCAATCATGCGTGTTTGCGGGGCTATTCGGCTCACTTTCCTCGATCCAGCAGATTTTCGACGAGACATTCGGGCGTGCCGCAAGCTTTCCCCTGTGGTTCGGGCTGATCGCGCTGGCCTCGGCACCGGCCGGGCCGATCAACGGGCTTTTGGTGATGCGCCTGGGCATGCGGCCCTTGATCCGGATCACGCTGATCCTGCAGGCCGTGCTTGCCTTGGTGTTCGCCTTGCTCTTTGCAAGCGGCGCTTTGGGCGGGGCGGCCTTTGGCGTGTACCTGTTCTGGAACGTCACGCTGTTTGTCACGGCGGCCTTTACCATCGGCAATCTCAATGCGCTGGCACTCGAGCCTTTGGGCCATATCGCGGGAATGGCCGCATCGGTGATGGGCGCAATTGCCACGGTGATCGGCGCGCTGGCGGGCGCGGCCGTGGGTGCGCTGTTCAACGGCACGCCCGTGCCGCTGTTATGCGCGATGGCCGTTCTAATGACCATCGGCGCCGTGATCATGCTACGCATGCCACGCGAGCGCGCTACCCAAGCCTGATGCCTGCGCGCTAGGCCTTGGCCTTTTCGGCCAGATCGCGAGCAATGCCAAAGGCACCCTTGATCTTGTCCGCCTCGCTGGACCATGCGCGCATCAGAACGATCTTGTTGTCCTTGATCCGCGCAGCCCCCTGCTGATCTTGCACAAAGGCCACCAGACCCGCAGGATTGGGGAATTTGTCGTTGTGGAACTGGATCGTGACACCCTTTGGCCCGGCGTCGAGCTTGGCAATATGGGCGCGTTTGCACATCGCCTTGATCCGCACGACCAGCAAAAGCGTGTTCACCTCGCGGGGCAGCGTGCCGAAGCGGTCGATCAATTCGGCGGCGAAACCTTCCAGATCGACCTTGGTCTCAAGCTGGCTGAGGCGGCGATAAAGCCCAAGGCGCACGTCGAGATCGGGGACATAGGCCTCGGGGATCAAGACAGGCACGCCCAGATTGATCGTGGGCGACCATTGCCCATCGGCCACGATCGGTTCAGCCACACCTGAGCGGATCGCGGCAATCGCCTCTTCCAGCATGGATTGATAGAGCTCGAACCCAACCTCGCGCACATGGCCGGATTGTTCCTCGCCCACGATATTGCCCGCACCGCGGATATCGAGGTCTTGGCTTGCGATGGTAAAGCCCGCCCCAAGGCTGTCGAGGCTGCCCAACACCCGCAGGCGTTTCTCGGCGGCGGGTGTCAGCTTCATCCTGGGCTTGGTGGTCAGGTACGCATAGGCGCGGGTCTTGGCGCGCCCCACCCTGCCCCTGATTTGGTAAAGCTGGGCCAGCCCGAACATATCGGCGCGGTGGATGATCATGGTGTTGGCGGTCGGAATATCGATGCCTGATTCCACGATGGTCGTGGCCAAAAGCACATCGTATTTGCCGTCGTAAAAGGCGTTCATCCGTTCATCAAGTTCGCCTGCCGCCATCTGGCCATGGGCGACCACAACGCTGACCTCGGGCACCTGATCGCGCAAGAAGGACTCGATCTCGGGCAAGTCTTCGATCCGGGGAACGACAAAGAAGGATTGGCCGCCGCGGTAATGCTCGCGCAGCAGCGCCTCGCGCAGTGTGACCGCGTCGAACTCGGACACATAGGTGCGGATCGCAAGCCGGTCGACCGGCGGTGTGCCGATCATCGACAGATCGCGCACCCCCGTCAGCGACATCTGCAAGGTGCGCGGAATGGGCGTGGCCGATAGCGTCAGCACATGCACATCCGAGCGCATCTCTTTCAGCCGCTCCTTGTGGTTTACGCCAAAGCGCTGTTCCTCATCCACGATCAACAGGCCCAGATCCTTGAAGGTCACACCCTTGGCCAAAAGCGCATGGGTGCCGATCACGATATCGACCGAGCCATCGGCCATGCCGCGCTTCGTCTCAGCGGCCTCTTTCTGGCCGACAAAGCGCGACAATTGCCGCACATTGACGGGAAACCCCCGGAAACGATCGGTGAAGGTCTTGGCGTGTTGGCGCGCCAAAAGCGTGGTGGGCGCGATCACGGCCACCTGTTGGCTTTGGGCGGCGGCGACAAAGGCCGCGCGCATCGCCACTTCGGTCTTGCCGAAACCCACATCGCCCACGACGAGGCGATCCATCGGGCGGCCCGCCTCCAGATCGGTCAGCACATCGGCAATGGCGGCCAATTGATCATCGGTTTCCTCATAGGGAAAACGGGCGCAGAACGCCTCCCACATGTCGGCGGGAGGAATAAGGATCGGCGCGCGGCGCAATTCGCGCTCGGCGGCGATGCGGATCAGCTTATCGGCGATCTGGCGCAGCCGCTCTTTC
>JAQCLA010000247.1 GCA_027592105.1 Pseudomonadota bacterium
GGTCTTCCCAATGCGCAACCGTCACGGGACAGGTGACCAGCGTTTCAAGGTTCATATTCACCAGCGCCGCACCCTCGGGATCATAAAGATAGGCCATCCCCCCGGTCATCCCGGCACCGAAGTTGGCACCGATCCGGCCCAATATGACGGCAACCCCGCCGGTCATGTATTCGCAGCCGTTCGAGCCACACCCTTCGACCACGACCGACGCGCCCGAGTTACGCACCGCGAAACGCTCACCCGCGCGGCCCGCCGCGAACAGATGGCCAGCGGTTGCACCGTAAAGCACGGTGTTGCCGATGATGACGTTCTCATGCGCGACAAGCGGGCTATCTTGCAGCGGCTTGACCACGATAATGCCGCCAGACAGACCCTTGCCGACATAGTCATTGGCGTCGCCTGACACCTCGAGCTTGAGGCCCGGCGCGGCAAAAGCCCCAAGCGATTGCCCGGCCGAGCCTTGCAGCTTGACGGTCAGATGATCGGGCTGGAGGCTGTTGCGCATGCCGAAAGCCTGCACGATATGGCTGGATGTGCGCGTCCCGATGGTGCGCAGCGTGTTTTGCACCGCATAGGACAGCTGCATCTTTTCGCCATCGTCGAGGAAGCGCTTGGCATCGGCCACGATTTGCGCGTCCAGCGTATCGGGCACCACATTGCGCGGCTTGTGGCGGTCATACTTGATCTTGTCCGCGCCATCGACGGTGATCAACATCGGGTTGAGGTCCAGATCATCCAGATGCGCGGCCCCACGGCTGACCTGTGTCAACAGATCAGCACGCCCGATCACATCATCCATCGACCGCGCCCCGATGGAGGCGAGGATTTCGCGCACTTCCTGCGCATAGAAGGTGATCAGGTTCACGACCTTGTCGGCATTGCCGGTGAACTTGGCACGCAGGCTTTCATCTTGTGTGCAGACACCGACGGGGCAGGTGTTCGACTGGCACTGGCGCACCATGATGCAGCCCATGGCGATCAGCGCGGCGGTGCCGATGCCATATTCCTCGGCCCCCATCATCGCGGCCATGACGATGTCACGCCCGGTGCGCAGCCCACCATCGGTGCGCAGCGTGATCCGGTCGCGCAGGTTGTTCATGGCGAGAACCTGATGCGCCTCGGTCAGGCCCATTTCCCACGGCAGACCCGCATATTTGATCGAGGTGGCGGGGCTTGCCCCCGTGCCGCCATTATGGCCCGAGATCAAGATCACATCGGCCTTGGCCTTGGCCACACCGGCGGCAATCGTGCCAACGCCCGAGGAAGCGACCAGCTTGACCGTCACCTTGGCGCGCGGGTTGATCTGTTTCAGGTCATAGATCAGCTGCGCCAGATCCTCGATCGAATAGATGTCGTGATGCGGTGGCGGGCTGATCAGCGTCACACCCTTGGTCGAATGGCGCAGCCGCGCGATCAGGTCGGTGACCTTCATGCCGGGTAGCTGGCCACCCTCGCCGGGCTTGGCACCTTGGGCGACCTTGATCTCCAGCTCTTCGCAGTGGTTCAGGTATTCGGCGGTCACGCCGAAGCGGCCCGATGCCACCTGCTTGATCTTGGCGGATGGGTTGTCGCCATTGGGTTCCGGCACGAAATGCGCCGGGTCTTCGCCACCCTCACCACTATCGGATTTCGCACCGATGCGGTTCATCGCGACGTTCAAGGTCTTGTGCGCCTCGGGCGAGAGCGCGCCAAGCGACATGCCCGGCGTGACAAAGCGCTTGCGGATCGCGGTGATGCTTTCAACCTCGTCAATCGGCACAGGCGCGCCAAGCGGCTTGATATCCATCAGATCGCGCAGATGGATCGGCGGGTTGGACTGCATCTTTTGCGAGTACTGCTTCCACAAGCTGTAGGAGGCGCGGTTGCACGCTTCCTGCATCATATGCATCGTGGTTGCTTCCCACGCATGCTTTTCGCCCGAACGGCGCGCCTTGTAAAAGCCGCCGATGGGCAACACGCCTTCGCCGCGCAAGAAACCCTTGGCATGCACTTCCTCGGCCTTTTTCTGAAGGCCGCTGACGCCGATGCCAGAGATGCGGCTGACCATACCGGGGAAATATTCCGCAACCATCGCACGGCTCAGGCCCACAGCCTCGAAATTCAGGCCGCCGCGATAGCTTGAGATGACCGAAATGCCCATCTTGGCCATGATCTTGAGCAGACCTTGGTCGATGGCGGCACGATAGCGCGCCATGGCTTGGGTCAGCGTCCCCTCGATCAGGCCGCGATTGATACGGTCCGCGATACTGTCTTGCGCCAGGTAGGCGTTGACCGTGGTCGCACCACAGCCGACCAGCACGGCGAAGTAATGCGGGTCGATACATTCGGCGGCGCGCACGTTGAGCGAGCAGAAGGTGCGCAAGCCCTGCCGCGTCAGCCAGCTGTGCACAGCACTGGTGGCAAGGATCATGGGCATGGCGACGCGGTCTTCGTTTTGGCCCTGATCTGTCAGGATCAAATGCCCCGCACCCGAACGCACGGCATCTTCGGCTGCGTGGCGGATACGCTCAAGCGCTTCGCGCAGCGCGTCTTGCTTGCCATCAGCGGGGAAGGTGCAGTCGATGATGAAATGCTCGGCATTGAAATGGCCGACCATCGCATCGAACTGGGCATTGCCGACAAAGGGGCTGTCCAGAACGAAGATCTCGGTCTGGCTGCTGTCCTCATCGAGCACGTTCTTGAGGTTGCCGAACCGTGTCTTGAGGCTCATGACCCGGTATTCGCGCAAGCTGTCGATGGGCGGGTTCGTCACCTGGCTAAAGTTCTGGCGGAAATAATGCGACAGCGGGCGATACATGCTTGAAAGCACGGCGGCAGGCGTGTCGTCACCCATCGAGGCCAGCGTTTCCTTGCCATCCTCGGCCATCGGCGCAAGGATCTGTTCCAGCTCTTCGATGGAATAGCCCGCGGCGACCTGGCGGCGGCGCAGTTCGGCACCGTCGAACAGGGCCTTTTCCGGCAGGGTTTCGGTCTCGCTTGCCAGATCGACGATCTTGCCGACCCATTCACCAAAGGGGCGCGCGGCAGCAAGGCGATCTTTCATCTCGGTGTCGTGGAACAAGCGCCCTTCGGACATATCGACGGCGATCATCTGGCCCGGTCCAAGCGCGCCTTTCTCGACCACGCTTGCCTCGTTGATCGGGACCATCCCCGCCTCGGAGCCGGCGATCAACAGCCCCTCACCCGTCACGACATAGCGCATGGGCCGAAGGCCGTTGCGATCAAGACCCGCGCAGACCCAGCGCCCATCGGTCATGGCAAGGGCGGCGGGGCCATCCCATGGTTCCATCACCGAGTTGCAATAGGAATACATATCCTGCCACGCCTTGGGCAGTTCGGTCGCGGTGTTCGACCATGCCTCGGGGATCAGCATGGTTTTTGCCATGGGCGCGGAACGGCCCGCGCGGACCAGAACCTCGAACACGGCGTCCAGCGCGCCACTGTCGGATGCACCTTGCGGGATGATCGGTTTGATATCCTCGGCCATCTCCCCGAAATAGGTCGAGGCCATGCGGATCTCATGGCTTTTCATCCAGTTGGTGTTGCCCTTGAGCGTGTTGATCTCGCCGTTATGGGCGAGCATGCGGAAGGGCTGCGCCAGCCACCACTGTGGAAAGGTGTTGGTCGAATAGCGCTGGTGATAGATCGCGAAGGCGGATTCGAACCGTGCATCCATCAGGTCGGGATAGAAATTGGCCACATCTTGGGCCAGCATCATGCCCTTGTAGATGATCGAGCGGCACGAGAGCGAACAAATGTACATCTCGCGGATACCGGCAGCGGCGGCCGCCTTT
Organism: Pseudomonadota bacterium; assembly: GCA_027592105.1. Taxonomy (GTDB): domain Bacteria; phylum Pseudomonadota; class Alphaproteobacteria; order Rhodobacterales; family Rhodobacteraceae; genus Roseicyclus. The sequence continues at coordinate 3,795 of JAQCLA010000247.1, forward strand.
TCGATCCGGCGGCGGATGACGTAAAGCTCGCGCTCGAAGGTTTCGACATCGACGTCCTTGGCATTCGAGATGATGATCTGCTCGATCTCGGGGCGGGTGGCGTTGGCCTTGTCGCCCAGAACGCTGACATCGACGGGCACATGACGCCAGCCATAGATGTAATAGCCCATCCGCAGCACTTCGGATTCGACGATCGTGCGGCAGGTTTCCTGCGCGCCGAAATTGGTGCGCGGCAAGAAGACCTGACCCACGGCCATTAGCTGATCCATGCGCGGCTCATGGCCCGTGCGGC
>JAQCLA010000248.1 GCA_027592105.1 Pseudomonadota bacterium
GCTGAGCCAATTCTACCGCGCCTTCTTGGCGGTGCTTTCACCCGTTTTGATGGACGAGCTTGGGGCCACGACCGGCGATTTGGCCCGCGCCTCGGGGCTGTGGTTCATCTGCTTTGCCGCGATGCAATTGCCGGTGGGATGGGCGCTGGATCATCTGGGTCCAAGGCGCACGGCGGCGACATTGTTCCTCATCGGCGGCGGTGGCGGGGCGACGATCTTTGCGCTGGCACAGACCCCCGGTGCGATCACTTGGGCGATGATGTTGATCGGCATTGGCTGCGCGCCGATCTTGATGGCGACCTACTACATCTTTGCGCGCCAGTATTCGGCCGCCATCTTCGGCACATTGGCCGGGGTGACGGTGGGCCTTTCCTCGCTTGGCAATATCTTGTCGGCCACGCCGCTGGCTTGGCTGATCGCCGCTTTCGGGTGGCGTGCGACTGTGGGCGGTTTTGCGGGCCTGACCATCGTGATCGCGCTTGCCATCGCGCTTTTGGTCCGCGATCCCGAGAAACCCGCGGGCGAGGCGAAAGGCAGGCTCTCGGACCTGCTGCGCATGCCACAGCTTTGGCCGATACTTGCGATGATGTTCGTCTGCTATGCCCCCGCTGCCGGTTTGCGCGGGCTTTGGATCAGCCCCTATTTGGCGGATCGCTTCAGCGCCGATCTGGCCCAGATCGGCAATGCGACACTGGTCATGGGCTTGGCGATGGTGGCGGGGAATTTTCTTTACGGCCCTGCCGATCGCCTCTTCGGGGGCCGTAAGCGGCCCATCCTCATCGGCAATGCCATTGTCGCGCTAGCATGTCTGAGCTTTTGGCTTGCCCCACCGCAGGGTTTCGGGATGGCCATCGCTCTTTTCGCGTTGATCGGGCTGTGCGGCGCATCCTATCCGCTTGTGATCAGCCATGGCCGCAGCTTTTGCCCCCCGCATCTTACGGGACGGGGGGTGACGCTTTTGAACCTGTTCGGCATGGGCGGGGCGGGTGTGATGCAATTCGCTACCGGCCCGACCTATGCCGCACTTGCCCGAAACAACGACCCGGCCACAGCCTATGGCACCTTGTTTGGCCTGATCGGTCTGATCATCATCGCCGGGCTGGCCCTTTACCTTTGGGCAAAGGACAGCACCGGCTAAAGGATGATCACGCTGCGCGCGAACGGCGCGGACGGCGCCCTTGCGGCTTGGCATTGGCGAAGGGACGACCGGCAGGCTTGGCGCCTTGACCCGGGCCGCGCCCACGGGCAGCACCGCCGCCGCCACCACCGCCGCCACCGCGCCGGGGTTTTTCCATCTTCACAGCCTTGGGCCGCGTGCCCGAGGCCACGGGGATCTCGGTCTTCATCAAACGTTCGATCTGGATCAGCAGATCGACCTCTTCGGCGCAGCAAAAAGCGATCGCCTCACCCTCGCGACCGGCGCGCGCGGTACGGCCGATGCGGTGGACATAGTTGTCGGGGGTATCGGGCAATTCATAGTTGATCACATAGGCCACGCCGGGAATATCAATGCCGCGTGCGGCGACATCGGTGGCGACCAGCACATTGATCGTGCCATCGCGGAAGGATTTGATCGCGCGATCACGCTGGCCTTGGCTTTTGTTGCCATGGATCGAGGCGGCGTTGAAACCATCATCGACCAAGCCCTTCATCAGCTTTTCCGCGCCGTGTTTGGTGCGTGCGAAAACCAGTGTCAGCGCCGAGGGGTCACGCCTGAGGATCTCGCGCAGCACGGCGGGCTTTTCGCCTTTTTCCATGTAGCGCAGCGATTGGGTGACCTTGTCGGCCGCCTTGCCGGGGGGCGATACCTGCACCCGGCGGGGATTGGTCAGATAGGCGCGGCTGAGTTCTTCCATCTGCTTGGGCATGGTGGCCGAAAACAGCATGGTCTGGCGCGGCGTGCCAAGCGCGGGCGCGATCCGGCGCAGCGCATGGATAAAGCCCAGATCAAGCATCTGGTCGGCCTCATCCAGCACCAGATGGCGCGCTTGGCGCAGATCGACCGCGCCGCGATCCATCAGATCGATCAAGCGGCCGGGGGTGGCCACCAAGATATCGGTGCCGCGTGCCATCACGCCGATTTGGCGCCCGATGGACTGACCACCGACAACGGTGGCGATCTTGATCGGCGTGTTGATGGTGAAATGGCGCAAGCTGTCGGAGATCTGGTTTACCAACTCGCGCGTGGGCGCAAGGATCAGCGCCCGCGCCGTCCGGGTCTGGGGGCGGGTATCCTCTTCCATCAGATGCGCGATGAGCGGCAGGCCAAAGGCTAGCGTCTTGCCCGTGCCGGTTTGCGCAAGGCCAAGAATATCGTGCCCTTCCATCGCAAGCGGGATCGCTTGGTTCTGGATCGGGGTCGGTTTGTCAAAGCCACCGGCCTTGAGCGCGTTGAGCAGAACCTTGTTCAGGCCCAGCATATCGAAATCGAACAATTCATATCCTTTCGGGCGCCGCATCATGCGAACGCCATCGATCAGGGGCCACGCAGGTCATGCATGGCGGACGAGGGTGCGACCGCGCCGTTATCGGGACACGATCGTCAGAACCCTGCGTGAATGGGAACTGGGAGAAACTTGCTGTCGTTGTCAGGCCCACGGGTATCACCCCGCTGTCCGACTGCTCACGCGGCAGTGCAGCGACATGCATGGCACATGCGGGCTGGCGGGTCATATGTCAAGCGCCACGGCCCTTTTCCTTGGCGGCTGGTTCCTTTATATGCCGCCTATCCACAAGGGTAAGGACCAAAACATATGGGATACCGAGTCGTCGTCGCCGGTGCCACGGGCAATGTGGGCCGCGAAATGCTGAACATCCTCGCCGAGCGGGAATTCCCGATCGATGAGATCGTGGCACTGGCCAGCCGAAAATCGCTGGGGACAGAATGCAGCTTTGGCGACAAGACCCTGAAAACCAAGGATCTCGACACCTTTGATTTCACGGGCTGGGACATCGCGCTTTTCGCCATCGGCTCCGAGGCGACGGCGATCTATGCCCCCAAGGCCGCCAAGGCGGGCTGCGTGGTGATCGATAACTCCTCGCTCTACCGCTATGATCCCGACGTGCCGCTGGTGGTGCCCGAGGTGAACCCCGAGGCGGTTCTGGGCTATGCCAAGAAAAACATCATCGCCAACCCCAACTGCTCGACCGCGCAGATGGTCGTGGCGCTCAAGCCGCTGCATGACCGCGCGCGCATCAAGCGGGTTGTCGTCTCGACCTATCAATCGGTTTCAGGCGCGGGCAAGGCGGGAATGGACGAGCTGTGGGATCAGACCAAAAGCATCTACAACCCGACCGACAGCAAGCCGCCCACCAAATTCACCAAGCAGATCGCCTTTAACGTCATCCCCCATATCGACAAGTTCATGGAGGATGGCTCGACCAAGGAAGAGTGGAAGATGGTGGTCGAGACCAAGAAGATCCTCGACACCAAGATCAAGGTCACGGCCACCTGTGTGCGCGTGCCGGTCTTTGTCGGCCATTCCGAGGCGATCAATATCGAGTTCGAGGATTTCCTCGACGAGGAAGAGGCCCGCGATATCCTGCGCGAGGCGCCGGGCGTCATGGTCATCGATAAGCGCGAGGATGGCGGCTATGTTACCCCCATCGAATGCGTGGGCGATTACGCGACCTTTATCAGCCGCATCCGTCAGGACAGCACGCTCGATAACGGGCTGAACCTGTGGTGCGTCAGTGACAACCTGCGCAAGGGTGCGGCACTGAACGCGGTGCAGATCGCCGAGACGCTGGGCAACCGGGTGCTGAAAAAGGGCTAAGGCCCATCTGACAAGTTGATCGGGCCGATCCCTTTGGGGTCGGCCCTTTTTCATGGGCCAGGCACGGGCAAACGGCGAAACTTTGCTGAATGGCCCGCACTGGCGCGGTTTTTCATTGTCTGGGCCGCCGCAAAGCCGCAGGTCTAGTAGCGAGTATCGTCACGATCACGGAGCGTCGGAATATGCGTATCGCCTTGTAACTTGTCATGGCCATGATCGGTGCCGTGCCGGCCTATGCCGATGATCTCTTGCTCAGGGCCGATATCGCGGCGGCGACGATCTACCTCTCCGGGGCCGAGGTCAG
>JAQCLA010000249.1 GCA_027592105.1 Pseudomonadota bacterium
GTGGGCGATCAGGCTTGTCGCCTCGGCCGGTTTGGCGATCACCCCATTGCCCGCTGCGAGGGCGGCCGCGATCTGCCCGGTAAAGATCGCCAAGGGAAAGTTCCAAGGCGAGATACACGCAAAGACACCGCGCGGGGTTGCACCTAGCGTTTCGGCTTCAGCGGCGTAGTAGCGCAAGAAATCCACCGCTTCGCGCAATTCGCCCACCGCATCGGCAAGGGTTTTGCCTGCCTCGCGCGCCAAAAGCGCGAAGATCTCGCCGAAATGCGCCTCGTAAAGATCAGCGGCTTGGCGCAGGGCGGCGGCGCGGGTGGCCACGGGTGCCTCCCATGGGCGGGCGGCGGCAAGGGCTGTTTGCACATCGGCGGCGCTGGCGGTCTGCACGCGCCCCAGCCGGTCGGTGGGCAGGGCGGGGTTTTGCCCTTCCCAGATCGCGCCGCCTCGGGCGTGACCCATGATCAAGGGGGCGGCTTGCCATTGGCAGCGGCGGTAAGGTGCGCGGGCGGCCTCGATCCGGTCCAATGTCAGCGGATCGTTGAGGTCATGGCCCGCTGAATTGACGCGGCACGCCCCGAAAAGCTGCGCGGGCGCGGTGACCGGCGATGCCTGGCCAAGCGCCAAGGCGCCAAAAGGGTCGCGCGCGACCGCTTCTGGCGGAACTTCGGGGTTCAGCACTTGGTTGACGAAGCTGGAATTGGCGCCGTTTTCCAGCAGCCGCCGCACCAGATAGGCCAAAAGATCGCGGTGCTGGCCGACGGGTGCATAGATGCGGCAGCGGGTGCCGTGATCTTGGCGCAAGATCTCGTGCAGCGCCTCGCCCATGCCATGCAGGCGTTGGAACTCATAAGCGCCGCGATCTGCCCCGATCTCGAGGATGCTGGCCATCGTATGCGCGTTATGGGTGGCGAATTGCGGATAGATGCGGTCGGTCATCCCCAGCAATTTCCGCGCACAACACAGATAGGCGACATCGGTCGCGGGTTTGCGCGTCCAGACCGGGAAATCGGCAAGACCCGCGACTTGGGCATGCTTGATCTCGGTATCCCAATAGGCCCCTTTGACCAGCCGCAGCATGATCCGGCGATCATGGGTCTCGGCCAAGGCATAGAGCCAATCGATGACCGCATCGGCGCGCTTGCCATAGGCTTGCACCACGACACCGAACCCGTCCCATCCACGCAAGCTGGGCTCGGCCAGCACAGCCGCGATGACATCAAGCGACAGATCCAGCCTATCCGCCTCCTCGGCGTCGATGTTCAGCCCCATCCCCTGCGCGCGCGCCTGCGCGGCCAAGGTGGCGACTTTGGGAACAAGCTCGGCTAGAACGCGGTCACGCTGGGCCGTTTCGAAGCGCGCACACAGCGCCGATAGCTTGATCGAAATGCCGGGATTGACCCTGATATCTTCGCTGAGGCAGGCCGGGGCCAAGCTTTTGATCGCGCCCATATAGGCGGCTGCATAGGCATCGGCATCGGCGGCGGTCATGGCACCTTCGCCCAGCATATCGTAGGAATAGCCATAGCCGCGCCGCTCTTGGATCGCTGCGCGCGCCATCGCCTCGGCCATTGTCTGGCCCAAGACAAAGTGCTGGCCCATCTCGCGCATCGCACGCGCAACGGCGGTGCGGATCACAGGCTCGCCCAGACGTTTGAGCGCGGATTTCAGCACACCGGCCATCCCCTCGCCATCTTGCAAAACCCGCCCCGTCAGCATCAAGGCCCAAGTCGAGGCATTGACCAGCGCCGAGGCCGATTGGCCCAAATGCGCGCTCCATTGCGAGGGCGCGATCTTGTCCTCGATCAGCGCGTCCATCGTGGTGGCATCGGGTACGCGCAACAGCGCCTCGGCCAGACACATCAGCGCGATGCCCTCACGCGTGGACAGGCCGTATTCGGCCAAGAACACCTCCATCAAGCCCGGCTTGCGCTCTGCGCGCAGTCGCGCGACCAAAGCGGCCCCGCCTGCATCGGCGCGGCTGCGGGCCTGCGCGTCGGGCCCATAGGCCGCGATCAAACGCGACAGGGCCGTATCCTCGCCCTCATGTAGCCGCGCCCTGATGATGCCGCGCAGATGATCGAGATCTTGGGTGGGGCGGTCGAGCATTGTCGCGATCTCCTCATGCGCGGTGATGGGACAATCTAGCATTGACGCCGCGGGCGGTTTTCCTTGAAAATGACAAAGGCCGAGCGAACATCCCGCAATTGAGCGTATTTGAAGGTGCAATTCATGAAAGAGACAATCTCTGCGGGTAGTTTGGATAGCTTCGATCACAAGCTCTTGGCCGAGTTGGCGGTCAATGGGCGCTTGCCGATCATCGAATTGGCCCGCCGGATCGGCCTGTCCAAAAGCCCGACACAGGCCCGCCTGCGCCGGTTGGAGGCGCAGGGTTATATTCTGGGTTATCGCGCGCTGCTCGATCCCGAGAAACTCCAGCGAGAACATGTGGCCTTTGTAGAGGTGCGGCTGACCGATACACGCGAAACGGCCCTCAGCGCCTTCAACAAGGCGGTGATGGGCGTGCCCGAGATCGAGACATGCCATTTGATCGCGGGCCAGTTCGACTATCTGTTGAAAATCCGCTGCCGCGACATGCGCGCCTATCGCGATATCCTGGCCGAGGTGGTCTCGACCCTGCCTTATGTCGCCTCGACATCGACCCATGTGTCGATGCAAGCGGTCAAGGATGCCGCGATCTGATCGGTCAAAGCGCGGGGCCTATCGCGCGCACCGAGATCAGATCGCGCGGATTTTCTCCAATATCGCTTGGCTTACTGCGACGCCATCACGCGCGGCCCGCGCGCGGGCGGCGGCGCGCCCGTCGCCGGGCAGGCGCGCACCCTCTTGCGCGCGGATCTCATCGGTCAGCCGTGTGATGCGCGCGGCAAAGGCCCCGCCCGAGCTGGTCGCGGCATCAATGGCGATAAAGAACTGGCCCGTGCGCGGCGGCCCGCCCGCCGTGCCGGAAAAGGGGCTTGCATCCATGCCCAAGCTCGCCCCAGCCATGGCGGCGGCCATGGTTTCGACCAAGAGCGCAAGGCCCACGCCCTTATAGCCCCCCGACGGGGCCATAGAGCCTTTCAGCGCAACCTCCGGATCGGTGGTTGGGTTGCCATCCGCATCCAGCCCCCATCCTTCGGGGATGGGGCGGCCCTCGCGGGCATGTTTCATGATCTCGGATTTGGCGATGGTGCTGGCACTTTGGTCGATCAATAGCGCCGCACCACCCGCCCCGTGAGGGGCCGCAAGCGAGATCGGATTGGTCCCCACCACAGGCCGCATGCCCCCCGATGGCGCGATGGAGGCAGGCGCATTGGTAAAGCCAAGCGCCAAGAACCCCGCACGGGCCAGCGTCAGCGTATGTATGCCCAAGACCCCGCAGTTATAGGAGTTGCGCACCGCAAGTGCCGCGATGCCTTGGTCGCGCGCTGCGGGGATCAGTGCCGCGAACCCGGTCGCGATCGCCCCATGGGCAAAACCCGTGGCCGCATCGGCCAGAACAAGCCCCGGTTTGGGCTGGGTGATGACGGGGCGCGCGTTGCCATCGACCTTGCCGCAGCGCAAATGCTCGCAATAAATCGGGATATAGGCCAGTCCGTGGCTGGCCACGCCATCGGCCTCGGTTTCGGCTGTGGCGCGCGCAAGGGCGGTCGCTGCCTCCGCATTGGCACCTGCGCGGGTCAAAGCGTGAAAGGCAAGCGTTTCGATCTCGCCCAGCGTCAATGTCTCGGTCTGTGCCATCTGTCTTATCCTTCTGTCTTTGGTCTTGCTGCGTCTGTGCTTAGCTTTGCCTCGCCTGCGCCTGATTGGCGGCGCGCCTCGGTCTCGGGGGCAAAGGTGCGTTCAGCAAGCTGGTTCAGACTTGCATAGGCTGATGATGGGCAATGCGCGCGGTACGGCCGCAAGGCTGCGGCAGCATCCTCTGTCTCGCTTGGCCCCCATGCCACCCAATCGGCTTGCCTTTGCGCAAGGTCGGGGCCGTCATGGGCGCCAAGCGCCCCCCCAGTGGTGAGCGCAAACCGGCTTTCGCCCCATGTCAGGGTGTAGGCTTGGCCATGGCGTTGCGCGATACT
>JAQCLA010000250.1 GCA_027592105.1 Pseudomonadota bacterium
GCGCGGACCCATGTCTTGACCTGCAATCTTGGCGATGCCGCCGAGGTCGAGGCTTTGCCAAAGCAAGCAATCGCGGCGATGGGTGCGGTCGATATCCTCATCAATAACGCAGGGATCACGCGCGACAACCTCTTTATGCGGATGTCGGATGAAGAATGGGCCGAGGTAATCGAGGTGAATTTGACCTCGACCATGCGGCTGTGCCGGGGTGTTTTGCGCGGCATGATGAAGGCGCGCTGGGGCCGGATCGTGAATATCTCCTCCGTTGTGGGCGCGACGGGTAATCCGGGGCAGGGGAACTATGCCGCCTCCAAGGCGGGAATGGTGGGCATGTCGAAAAGCCTTGCCTATGAGGTTGCCAGCCGGGGCATCACGGTCAATTGCATCGCCCCCGGTTTCATCGAAACCGCAATGACCGATAAGCTGAACGAGGATCAAAAGGGCAAGATCCTTGGCCAGATCCCCGCGGGGCGGATGGGTCATGCCGATGAGATCGCGGCGGCGGCGCTGTATCTTTCCAGCCCGGAGGCAGGTTATGTCACGGGGACAACGCTGCATGTGAATGGCGGTATGGCGATGGTGTAACGGATAAAGCCGCCATGACGCTAAGGCAGTTGCCTTCGTTTTCTACTATGCTATAGGCGGCGCAGATTTGTCGGGGAGGCTTGCGTTTCCGACAGGCGAGGGCGTTGCCACAACGGTCGCCCCATGAGCGGCCCGAGAGGCACAGTGCAAACGAGGCGCCGGAAGATAAGCGGCACCGCAACGAACGAGGATTAAGATGAGCGACATCGCAGAGCGCGTGAAGAAGATCGTGGTGGAGCACCTGAGCGTCGAGGAAGACAAGGTGACGGAAAACGCCTCGTTCATCGACGATCTGGGTGCCGACTCGCTCGACACTGTCGAGCTGGTCATGGCTTTCGAAGAAGAATTCGGCATCGAGATTCCTGATGATGCTGCCGAAACCATCCAGACCTTTGGCGACGCGGTGAAATTCATCGAAGGCGCGCAATAAGCCGTCTTGCGATTGATTGATCAGAACGGCCCTTGCAGCGATGCAGGGGCCGTTTCGCGTTTGAGGCCTGGCCCAAGATGGCTGGGGATTGCGCCCGCACCATCGGGCGCGGTATCACAATGCGAATGTCGGAACGATAGACAAAGGGGCTCAGGGGCATGCGTCGAGTGGTTGTGACGGGGCTGGGGCTGGTGACGCCGCTGGCTTGCGGTGTCGAACAGACTTGGGAACGCCTATTGGCGGGCAAATCCGGTGCAGGGCCGATCACGCGCTTTGACACCACCGGTCATGCAACGACCTATGCCTGTGAACTGCCGCGCGGCGATGGCAGCGATGGCACCTTCAATCCAGATCAGTGGATGGAGCCCAAAGAGCAGCGCAAGGTCGATGATTTCATTCTCTACGGGATGGCGGCTGCGGTGCAGGCGGTGACGGATTCGGGTTGGATGCCCAGCGATACCGATGGCCAAGAGCGCACAGGCGTTTTGATCGGTTCGGGGATCGGGGGGCTTTCGTCGATTGCCGATACCTCGATCACGCTCAAGGAAAAGGGGCCGCGGCGCGTGTCGCCATTTTTCGTGCCGGGCGCGCTGATCAATCTGATCTCGGGTCAGGTGTCGATCCGCTATGGTTTCAAGGGGCCGAACCATGCGGTGGTCACGGCTTGTTCGACGGGCGCGCATGCAATTGGTGACGCAGCGCGTTTGATCCAATGGGGCGATGCCGATGTGATGGTCGCGGGCGGTGCGGAAAGCCCGATCTGCGAGATTGGGATCGCAGGCTTCAACGCGTGCAAGGCTCTTTCGACCAAGCGCGGTCATGAGCCGGAGAAGGCCAGCCGCCCTTGGGATGCCGATAGCGACGGCTTCGTCATGGGCGAAGGTGCGGGTGTGGTCGTGTTGGAAGAATACGAGCATGCGAAAGCACGCGGCGCCAAGATCTATGCGGAAATTCTGGGCTACGGCCTTTCGGGCGATGCCTATCACATCACCGCGCCGCCACCCGATCACGAAGGGGCAGAGCGCGCGATGCGTGCGGCGTTGAAGCGGGCGGGTCTGGAGCCCGCGGCGATTGACTATGTCAATGCGCATGGGACATCGACCATGGCCGATACGATCGAGCTTGGTGCGGTTGAGCGTCTGATGGGCGATCACGCGGCCAAGGTTTTGATGTCATCGACGAAATCGGCCACGGGCCATTTGCTGGGTGCCGCAGGCGCGATCGAGGCGATTTTCTCGATCCTTGCCATTCGCGACCAGATCGCGCCGCCGACGATCAACCTTGATAATCCGGCAGCGGAGACGGCCATTAACCTATGCGCCAATGCCGCCCAGAAGGGTGAGATCAACGTGGTGCAGTCCAATTCTTTTGGCTTTGGTGGGACCAATGCCTGTTTGATCATGGGACGGGTGTAACGGGCTGATGTGGAAGAGTGTCGCCGCCAATGGTATGAGTTTCCTGATCATTGTCTTGATCGCCTTGGCAGGGGCAATCGCATGGGGGCAGCGGGAATTTCGCGCTGCAGGGCCATTGGCGGAGGCGGCGTTTTTCGAAGTGCCGCGTGGCGCCACGCTCAGGCGTGTGTCGGAGCAGTTGGAGGGGGCGGGGGTGATCTCGTCGGCCTTGCTGTTTCGGTTGGGGGCTGATTACGCCGATATGTCGGGCCAGCTGCGCTTTGGGAATTACGAGATCCCGGCGGGCGCTTCGATGGAGGATGTGCTGGCCATCGTGACGACGGGCGGGCCATCGACCTTCCGCTATACGGCGACCTATGTGCTGCGGCTTGATGGCAGCGGCGAGTTGCGATTGCGCGAGCGTGTGCCGGGGTCCGGCGAGATCGTGGCGTTGGCCGATTTCGCCTATGAGGATGGGCTGCCCGAGGTCTATTCCAGCTTGATCGCGGATGGGTCACCGATTGCCTATCGGGTGTCGGTGCCTGAGGGTTTGACCAGTTGGCAGATCGTGGAAGGCTTGCGGGCGGCTGATTTCCTGTCAGGCGAGATTGCCGAGGTGCCACCCGAAGGTGCTTTGGCGCCCGATACCTTCGAAGTGCGGCGCGGGCAGGATCGGCAGGGCATCGTCGATAACATGGTCGCGGCACAAGAAACGATCTTGGCGGCGGCATGGGAAAATCGGCAAGATGGTCTGCCGCTGGCCAGTGCCGAGGAGGCGTTGATCCTTGCTTCGATCATCGAGAAGGAAACCAGCGTAGCCGATGAGCGGCGGCTGGTGTCGAGTGTGTTCATCAATCGCCTGAACCGCGGTATGCGGCTGCAGACGGACCCGACGGTGATTTATGGAATCACCGAAGGACGCGGTGTTTTGGGGCGCGGGATTCGCGCCAGCGAGCTGCGGGCCGAGACGCCGTGGAACACTTATGTCATCGACGGGCTGCCACCGACGCCGATTGCAAACCCCGGACGGGCGGCGATCGAGGCGGCGGTGAACCCTGATGATACCAGGCTGATCTTTTTCGTGGCGGATGGGACGGGGGGGCACGCATTCGCCGAAACCCTTGATGAACATAATAGAAATGTCGCGCGCTGGCGGCAGATCGAAGCCGAGCGCGCCGCATCGGGGCAGTGAGACGGGTTGTATTTCTTTACGGCGGGTTAATACAAAAATATGCATTAACCCATTGTAAATAAAAAACTTATTGACCCGCCGCGCTCTCCGTGGCATCTGTTTGGGCAAGCTGGAATACATGGGCGACGGTCTGGGGTTTGATCCTCTGGCCGTTTTTTTGTGCCTGACGTGCAGATCAGGTGCGTTGATCCGAACTCATGTGCTGCTCGTGTCCGGGAGGGTTTCCCACGCGAGGCTATGCGATGATCGACATGAAGACCGAGAGCGAGGACCTCGCCCAGGCCGACCGGACAGTGGCGCGGGCCTACAAGGCGCTGGAGGTCGCGGTCGAGCTGTTGGAGAGCGCGCTCGACGCGGCACGCACGGCACCCAAAGGCTGCCTAGCCTACTCTGATTGGTCCGGTTTGATTGTTAGTGCATAATTGGCCGCTGGTCTATTGGCACGATGGTTTCCGGTGC
>JAQCLA010000251.1 GCA_027592105.1 Pseudomonadota bacterium
GGGTCGTGATCGACGCTTGCGTATTGTACCCCACGGTCCTGCGTGAAATCGTGCTGGGCGTGGCGCGGGTGGGTTTGATCACGCCGCTTTGGTCCGACCGGCTGTTGGAAGAATGGGCGCGCACCGCCGCGCGCCATGGCGGCGCGGTCGATGCCACATTTGCGCGTGGTGAAATCGCGAGCTTGGCCGTGGACTTTCCCAATGCCAACCAGCCAGCCGATCCCGCGCTCGAGGGGCGTCTTTGGTTGCCCGATGGTGGCGATATTCATGTGCTGGCCACCGCCATCATCTCGCACGCAGATGCGATCATGACCTTGAACTTGCGTGATTTCCCCGCGCGCGAATTGGCAGGGCACGGGGTGGCGGCGCTCCATCCCGATGCGGCACTCTACCAGCTATGGCTGGGCCATCCAGACCGGCTTGGCGCGGTGGTGGTGGGGGTGCATGCGACCGCTGCGCGCTTGTCGGGCGACGCGATGACCCTGCGCGCGCTGCTCAAGCGGGCCAAGCTGCCGCGGCTGGCCAAAGCCTTGGGCTAGGGCGCGGAAAGCACATGTTTTCCGCGGTGATGACGCCGCCCTCAATCTTGCGGTAATTCCTTGGCCCAGCGCGCCTCGAGCGCCTCGATCGCGCGCACGCGATCGGCGGTTTTGGGATGGCTCATCAGCCAAGCGGGCATGCCGCGCCCGCCCATGCCCGTCAGCCCCTCGAGTTTGAGAAACAAAGACTTCTGCGGCCCGGTGCCGATCCCCGCCTTGGTCAAAAGGGCGGCGGCATAGGCATCGGCCTCGTATTCATCTTGGCGGCTCAGACGCGCGGCCAGCATGCTGGCCAACATATTGGCGATCCAAATGCCCACGCCCGGCACCAAGCGCCCCAACACCGTGGCCAGCGCCACGCGGATCGCGTTTTGCCCCGAGAAATCGATCATCCGCCGCCGCGCATGGCCCAAGGCGACATGGCCCAACTCATGGGCGATGACGCTGGCCAATTCCTCGCCTGTGACCTCACCCGCCCGATATTTGTTGAAAAAGCCCCGCGTCAGAAAAATCCGCCCATCGGGTGCGGCCAACCCGTTCACCGGTTCGACCTCGTAGATATGCACGCGAATACGCTCCACCCCCAAGGCTTCGGCCATGCGCAGGCCCAGCGCATGGATCTGCGGATCTGCCAATTCCGCCGAGCGCGCATCCAACTCGCGTTTGGTGCGCCAGGCCGAGAATTGGTACATCACCAGCGCATAGCCGATGGCCAACAAGATGGGGGTCAGTTTCAACATATGATGGATATGGGATGGTCGGGCGGGTGTGGCAACAGATGATCTTATGCAATGCTGCGGTGGCGCAGCGCCGCGCGCAGCCAAAGCGCCAGCGCCCCGGCTACAACACCTGCCGCGATCAAGCCAGAGGCATTGCCCAACATATCGGCCAGCGCCACGATATCATCGGCAAACGCGGCCCCAAGGCCCACATAAAGCGTGACCCAAACCACCTCGCCTGCGGCACCTGCGCGGGTGAAGCCCCGCCAATCGATCCGCGCCGCGCCGCCTGCGAAATTGACATATGGTCCCAAGGGCGACACCAGCCAGCGGCTGAAAAACACCGCCATGGCGGCGTTTTGATGCAGCTTTGCCTCGGCGCGCGCCATCAGCGCCGCGCGGCGGGCAGACAGACCGCGCCCCCGCAGATGCTGCGCGGCATACCGCCCGATCAGATAGCCCACTTGGTCGCCCGCAATCGCGCCGATCAGCGCCGTGGCCCCGACCTGCCACAAGACCAGATCGCCGGCGGCGGCGAACCCACCCGCCGAGAGCATGATCAACGAGCTGGGAACAGGCAGCGCAAGACACGAGAAAAAAGTGCCAAGCGCCACCAGCAAAAGGCCATAGCTCGGCACCAAGGTGAGGACCGTCTCGGTCACGGCGCGGCCGCCGCGCGGATTGCGTCTTCGATATGGGTCAGCAGTACGGGCAGGGGGATGCTACTGCGCTCTGCGATATCGGCCAATGTGCTGCGCGCAGGCGCAGTGATGGGCAGCGCCGCCCAGATCACTGCGGCGTCAACGTCATAGGACCGCGCGATATAGCCCGGGGTCATCCAGCCCGCGATGGGCTGGTTGCGATGCGCGGGATCGGCCCAATAGATGGTGAAAACCGTCAAGCGCACCGCGAAAAGCAGCGCCAACATCAAGGCCGCGCCAAAACCGATCATGCCCCAGCGGTGATGCGTCCACAAATAGCGTAAAGCGGTAACGCGCGGCGCGCTCATCTGCTCAAGCCCTGCATGCCGCGCGTGATCCCCTCCAGCGTCATCGGCACCATTTTCCCTTCGAAAATCTCGGAAATCATCGCGATCGACTGGGTATGGGGCCAAAGCCGCTCGGGTGTGGGGTTGATCCACAGGTGATTGGGCCACTGCGCGCGGGCGCGTGTCAGCCAGACTTGGCCGGCCTCTTCGTTCCAATGCTCTGACGCGCCACCGGCAAAGGCGATCTCATAGGGTGACATGGCAGCGTCGCCCACGAAGATGCATTTGTAATCAGATCCATAGGTGTTCATCACCTCTTGCGTCGGGATCTTTTCGGTCCAGCGCCTTCGATTGTCGCGCCAGACGCTCTCGTACAGGCAATTATGGAAATAATAATGCTCGAGATGTTTGAATTCGGCGCGCGCTGCCGAGAACAGCTCTTCCACTACACGGATATGGTCATCCATCGAGCCGCCCACATCAAGAAACAAGATCACCTTGACCGCGTTGCGCCGCTCGGGGCGGGTCTTTACATCAAGCCAGCCCTGCTCGGCGGTGGCGCGGATCGTGCCGTCAAGGTCCAATTCCTCGGCTGCACCATCGCGCGCCCATTGGCGAAGCCGCTTCAACGCCACCTTGATATTGCGCGTGCCAAGTTCAACATCGCCCGCGAAGTCCTTGAATTCGCGCTTATCCCAAACCTTGACCGCGCGGCGATGGCGGCTTTCGTCCTGTCCGATCCGCACCCCCTCGGGATTGAAGCCATAGGCACCGAAGGGCGAGGTGCCGGCCGTCCCGATCCATTTCGAGCCGCCCTGATGCCGCCCCTTTTGCTCGGCCAGCCGTTCGCGCAGCGTCTCCATCAGCTTGTCGAAACCGCCAAGCGCTGCGATCTGAGCGCGTTCCTCAGCCGACAAATGCTTTTCGGCCAGTTTCTCCAGCCATTCAGGCGGGATCGCGACCGCCTCCATCACCTTTTCGTGGGTGATTTCGGCCAGCCCTGCAAAGGCCTCGGCAAAGCATTGATCGAAACGGTCGAGATGGCGCTCATCCTTCACCATCGCGGTGCGCGCGAGATAGTAGAAGCCATCAATATCATAGGTCACAAGCCCAGCGGCCATGCCCTCCAGAAAGGCGAGGTATTCGCGCAAGCTGACCGGGATGCGCGCATCGCGCAGGGTTTGGAAAAAGGGCAGGAACATGATGCCCGCAGGATGTCAGCCCGGCGCGGGGATCACAAGCATCGCGAATGCCCCGACGATGAAGCCAACAATGCCGAAGATCGTCGCGTAATGCAAAAGGTCGAGCCGATTGCCCCCACGCCTGCGCGCCAACCATAGACCCAGCAAGATGCCAAGTGCGGCCCCGATGTAATTCAGCATGTCACTTGCCCATTCAGCGATTTTTCAGCGTGTCAGCGACGCGATCTCGGTCAGACGCGCGCCCACTTCCGCATTCGTGCCAAAGCCATAGCGGCCCCAGCCAAGGCTGTCGAGGCGTACCTGCTGCGCCTCCGAGGTGCGGCCCAGCGCATCCAAGGCTTCGGCCCGGATCATCAGCAAGGTCGCCAAGAGGGCTGCGTTTTCGCCCTGCGTGGTTGCGGGCATGGCCGCGCCCGTCAAGCGGAGCGCATCCTCATAGCTGCCCGTACTCAGCGCGAATGCCGCCAGCTGCATATCGATGTGGGCCGCATGGATACGTCCGGGCGCGATGCTGTCATAGATATCGCGCGCGGCAAGGAACGCATTGACCGAGCGTTCGGGGTTCTCGGCAAGCGAGAGCCGCCCCAAGGCGAAATAGC
>JAQCLA010000252.1 GCA_027592105.1 Pseudomonadota bacterium
TAGGCCATGTTCGATGGCCCGGCCTGCATGTCGAGTTGCTGCATCGTCCAGCGCGGTGCCAGCCAGCCCATCAGCCCCAAGGCGATGGTCAAAATCGCCACCGCGTAATTGATGAAATCGAAAGCGGTCATCGGGTTCCCTTTGGTCAGCCATGCGCGATGGGTGTGATGAGTAAACGTTGGGCAAAGCCCGCCGGATCACTTGCGGATGAAAAAAACTTCATGCGCGGCGCGGTGGTCAAAGGAAGCGAAGGGAAAGTGCAGGCTTCTGTTGCCAGGTGCCTGCGAACCCCGCCTTACGCGGCTAGGCGCAAGGGCTTAGTTTCGGCGACTTGAGCAGCTTACGCTGCCAGAGCCATTGCCGGAGCACGGTTGTCATTTGCAACTGTACGTTTCGGACCGATAACGGTGGTACCTCACCGAGACAAAGCTAACCTCTTTAGACGTTCGTCGATCCTGTTTCGGCCCCATGATCCGCAAATGACGGATATTTGGTGGAGCCGCCGGGTACCGCCCCCGGGTCCGAGCCGTGTATTACAAGCGCGTTTATGTCCATAGCCGGGTTACCCAAGCTTTTTGAAGATACGCAGCCCAGCGCAGGAATTCAAGGTGAAGAGCGGGGCGAAACGCAAAACGGGCGCCATACGGGCGCCCGTTTCGTTTTTTGCCGCAGAGTGGGTCAGAACCCTGCTTTGATCCGCTCGAATGCTTCGGCCTGACGCTCGCGCTGCTCGTTCGAGATGGGCAGCTGTGCCAGAACCGGCACGGTCACCTCGCCCAAGCCAGCGGCCTCCATCGCCTCGGCGCCAAGCGCCATAAGGGCGGCCTGATTGGCGGTGCCAAAGCCGTTTTCTAGCAGGGGCAGGGCCGAGACATCGGCATGCATGGCATTGATGAAATCGTAGGCTTGGTCTTCCGAGCCTTCGCCATTGGCCATGTTCACATATCCGCAAAGCCAGACCGAAGACCCCTCGGCGGTGTTGCGGTTGAAGCCCACGGGGAATCCTTCGTCGGCCAGCGACACCGGTACTTCGTTCCAGACCCAAGCAGCCTGCACCTGACCCGATGCCATCAGCTGCTGGATCTCGGCGGGATCGACCCAGTAGTTGAGCAGATTGCCGTGGATGCCGCGCAGCCATGCGGTTGCCGCCTCGAACTGGGCGTCGGTCGCGGTCGACCAATCGGTCACGCCGGTGGCAAGATAGGCCAGCGCATAGGCGTCATCGACATTGTCGGGGATCGACAACCGGCCGGCATAAGCGGGGTTGTTGAAGATCTCGAGCGAGGCGACATCTTCGGCAGGCACGGTTTCGGCGTTATAGGCAACAGCCGTTGTGCCGTAATCGGTGGGCAAGAAGAACAGATCGGCGGTGCCGGCACGCACGTCTTGGCCCAGAAGGTCGGCGTTGAGCGAGCTATAAGCCGCGACGCGCGCACGATCCCAAGGCTCGATAATGCCCGATTCCTGCCAACGCGGCACGGAGCCTGCGCAGATATGGGTCACATCTGACCGAAAGCCCGCGAGCAAACGCTGAAAGGCTTCATCCTCATCGCCGAAAAAGACGAACTCGGGGCTGGCGCCGTGTTGGTCGATAAAGGGCTGGTGAAACGACGGCTCTTCGAAGCCCGAATAATCGAACACGAGCAGATCTTGTGCCGCTGCGATCGAGGGAACGGTGAGCGCGAGGGCCATGGCGGTGCCGAGGGCCATGCGATGGGTCATGATGGCGATATCCCTATTGGAGTGAATGGTGGCAGAACCGCTGAAGAAACTAGGGCCGATGCCGTTGTTTGCCAAGGGGGCGTTATGCGGGATCGGTACGCGCGGCGCGTGCATCGAATACCGATTGCGCACGCTGGCGGGTGTAGCGTTCCAACTCTTCCAATGCGGCAATGATTTCGGGGCCGTCGCGCCCCTCGGTTGCATCTGCGATTCGCGCATGCAGCGCGATGATCGCGTCGCGCGAGCGGGCCGAAAAGGTGATCATGTTCATCAATGGCTGCATTGCCTCGACCGCGCCTGCTAGCTGATAGGACAAAACCGGGTTGCCCGCTGCATCCACTAGCGCCCGGTGAAACGCCACATCGGACGCGCAAAAGGACTCGTCGGTCAGGCCGGGCTGCCCTTGGCGGGTGATTTCGGCCCGCATCGTGGCTAGATGATCGGGGCCGCGGCGGGTGGCGGCCAGCATCGCACAGGCCCGCTCCATCGCGAAACGCGCCTCGCAGGCGGTATCGAAACTGGTGTCATTCATGCCCAAAAGCAGGGTCGATGTGGTGATCTGCTGGGCATGGGCATCGGCATAACTCAGCCGGTTGATGAAAGCCCCGCCAAAGGCCCCGCGCTGTGTGCGGATCAAGGATTGCGCGGCCAAACGTTTCAGCGCCTCGCGCACCGTGGGGCGGGAGACGGCGAATTGCTCGGCCAGTTCCGCCTCGGACGGCAGGCGGTCGCCCACGATCAACGCCCCCGACACGATGGCATCGCGGATTGCGGTGGCGATCTGTGCCGAAAGATCGGCGGGATTGTCTGGATCGATTTTCATTTGTCAGACATTTAAAAGTCTGACAATTCTTTGGCAAGCAAAACGAGTCGTCAGGGAGGGCGGCAGTGCTATGATCGCCGCGCGCATCAGATCCATGGGAAGCCCGCATTGGCTTGCGCTTTACGGCGTGATCTTGCTGTCTTGGGGTGCGCTTTACCTGATGGCCTTGCCCGCGGATCTGCGCGCTGCTGGCGCGGTCTATGGCGCGGAATTCTTGGCAAGCCTGTGCATCGTGACGCCGGATGCGGCGGGATACCTGGGCCTTGTCGCGATGTGGACGATCATGTCGGCAGCGATGATGGCCCCCACAGCATTGCCTGCATTCGCCGCCTATGATGACCTCAGCGCGCGGGCCGGTGGCGGTTTTCGCTGGTTGGTTGTCGGATTCTTGGCCGTATGGCTGGGTTTTGCGGTGCTTGCAGCCGCGCTCCAGATGGCGTTGTTCCAGTTGGGATACCTCAGCATTTTCGGCGATAGCCAATCGCTGCCGCTGTCTGGCGTGCTGTTGGCGCTGGCGGGTGCCTATCAATTCTCGGCGCTGAAAGATGCCTGCCTGACGCAGTGCCGCGCGCCCTTGGCCTTTTTCATGAGCCACTGGGCCGAGGGGCCGGTGCGCAACGGGCTGCGCCTTGGGGCGGTTTGCTTGGGTTGTTGCTGGGCCTTGATGCTGCTGGCCTTTGTCGGCGGGGTGATGAACCTCGCTTTCATGGCGGTGGCGATGGTGCTGATGGCATTGGAGAAATTGCCCGAGATTGGGCGTCATATCACCCGGCCCTTGGGGGTGGTGCTGATCGCATCCGGCGCAGCATGCCTTGGCTTTGGCCTTATCGGATAACGAAGAGAGGAAACACCATGTCGCTCAGACGCCGCCCCGAGGCCGACCGCCTGCCGGTTAGCCAACGTATCGATCAACGCATGGACAGCCCCAAGCGTCGCCAGATGCGCCCCACCGATTGGGCGATCAAGGGCGAGTTGTTCTTGAACTGCAATTGCACCGTCTTTTGCCCCTGTGTGGTCAGCCTAGGCAAGCACCCACCGACCGAAGGCTCATGCAAGGCATGGATGGCGATCGCCATCGACGAGGGGCATTACGAGGGCGAAAGCCTTGCGGGCCTCGATGTCGGGCTGATGGTCGAGATCCCCGGTCGCATGGCCGAGGGCAACTGGAAAGTCGCGGCCTATATCGACGAGGCCGCAAGCGGCAAGGCCTACAACGGCCTGCTTCAGATCTTGTCGGGTGCCGCAGGCGGCACGACGGGTCTATTCACGATCTTGGTTTCGGAAATCATCCACGCAGAGCGCGAAAAGGTTGAGATCGTGCGCGAGGGGCGCCGTCGCGGCCTTTATGTCGGCAAGAAGATCCAAGGCGAGATCGAGATGCTGGAAGGGGCCAACCCCGACGAGCCCGTGGTCATGACCAATACCCGCTACTGGATGGGCCCCGATGTGATCGCGGCGCGCGGTCTGAAATCCAAG
>JAQCLA010000253.1 GCA_027592105.1 Pseudomonadota bacterium
AGAAAAGTCCCCGTGGTCAACACCACCGCGCGACACGGCACAACGGCACCGTCCGCAAGTTCAACACCACTGATTTGTCCTTTTGAGACAATCAGATCAGCAACTTCGCCTTCGATGATGCTCAACCCCTCTTGCGACGACAAGAGCGATTGGATGGCCGCCTTATAAAGCGCGCGATCTGATTGCGTGCGTGGGCCACGCACAGCCGGGCCCTTGCGCCGATTAAGTAGCCGGAACTGAATGCCGGAACGATCAGCCGCCAACCCCATGATGCCGCCCATGGCGTCGATCTCGCGCACCAAATGACCCTTGCCCAAGCCCCCGATCGCCGGATTGCACGACATCACGCCGATGGTTTCCTTGCGCATCGTGACCAAAGCGGTTCTGGCGCCCGCGCGTGCTGCTGCATGGGCGGCCTCTGCACCTGCGTGGCCGCCGCCGATCACAACGACATCGAATGCATCATGTTTCACGTGAAACATCCTTCACTTACCAATGCAGAATTGCGCGAAAATCTCACCAAGAACGGCTTCTACATCTACCCGGCCGATCAACGAGTCAAGCGCGCCAACCGCTTCGCGTAGATGCAACGCCAATATCTCCGCTCCATCGTCACCGCGCTGAAACACAGTCTTTGCGATAACCAGCAAAGCCTTTGCCCGCTCAAGCGCCTGACGGTGACGTTCATGTGACGCCAAGGTCATACCCGAAACACGCTCGGACAACAAAGCCGAAACATCACGCAGCAGCTGATCGATACCATCCCCATGCAGCGCCGAAATCCCTATCCCTGTAAGATCGGATTTCGTCATATATCGCAGATCTACGGTGACACCGGGGGAAAAATTGCCTTGTTCTTGCGACCCATCGATCAACAAAACGCGCACGTCGGCATCGGCGGCACGGCTTCGCGCCCGCGCAACGCCGATCTGCTCGATCGCATCCTCAGCATCACGCAAGCCTGCGGTATCCAAAAACGTAACCGGCAGGCCATCAAGATCGACGCGCACCTCAAGGATATCGCGTGTCGTCCCAGCGATCTCAGATGTTATCGCGATCTCACGACCCGCTATCTTATTGATTAAAGTACTTTTTCCGGCATTCGGCGGACCAATGATCGCAATTTCAAAGCCGCTCCTCACACGTTCTGCTGTGTGGTAGCCATCCAACTGCGCGTCTATCCGACCGATCACCTTGTCGATCAGCGCACCCACCTCGGGTGAAACGTCAACCGGTACTTCCTCGTCGGCAAAATCAATCGTAGCTTCGATAAGCGCCGTTGCACGGATCAGCTCGATGCGGCAAATCTCCGCGAAATCGCGCATACCACCGGAAAATAGCTGCTGTGCTTGCTTGCGCTGCGCCTCGGTCTCGGCCGCGATCAAATCGGACAGACCCTCAACCTGTGCAAGATCTAGATGACCGTTCAGTAAAGCGCGACGGGTAAACTCCCCCGGTTCCGCCATACGCGCCATCTTGGTTTGTGCAATTGCCACTTCCACCGCACGGATCACGGCCATGCTGCCATGAACCTGCAATTCAACGACATCTTCCCCCGTGAAGCTACGGGGCGCATCGAAACGCAGCACCAAGGCCTCGTCCAACAACGCACCATCGCTATCACGCAACGGCCGCAGCGCGGTTTGCCCGGCAAGTGGCAAACGGCCCGCCAGACGGACCCCGATCACATGCGCAGACGGCCCCGAGATCCGGAGGATGGCAACACCCGATTTTCCCCGGGCAGTGGCCAGGGCAAAGATCGTGTGCATCACGCGCCCCTTATGTGTTCATCGAGTCGAAGAATTCGGAATTGCTCTTGGTCTGCTTCAGCTTCGAGATCAGAAATTCGATCGCATCGGTCGTGCCCATCGGGTTCAGGATGCGCCGCAGAACATAAGTTTTCTGAAGATCGACCTTGTCGACCAACAAATCTTCCTTGCGCGTACCCGACTTCAAAATGTCCATCGCGGGGAAGACGCGCTTATCGGCAACCTTGCGATCGAGCACCAATTCCGAATTACCGGTGCCTTTGAATTCTTCAAAGATCACTTCATCCATGCGGCTTCCGGTATCGATCAGCGCCGTGGCGATAATGGTCAAGGAGCCGCCTTCCTCGATATTGCGCGCCGCACCAAAAAAGCGCTTGGGTCGCTGCAAGGCATTGGCATCCACACCACCGGTCAAGACCTTACCGGACGAAGGAACAACAGTGTTGAAGGCACGCCCAAGACGCGTGATCGAATCGAGCAAGATCACAACGTCGCGCTTATGCTCCACCAGACGTTTGGCCTTTTCGATCACCATCTCTGCCACGGCCACATGTCGTGTTGCCGGTTCATCGAAGGTAGAGGAAATCACTTCCCCCTTTACGCTTCGCTGCATGTCGGTAACCTCTTCGGGCCGTTCATCGATCAGCAAAACGATCAAGTAACATTCGGGATGATTAACTTCGATCGAATGTGCAATATTCTGCAACAGCACCGTTTTACCTGTGCGTGGTGGTGCAACGATCAGGGCACGTTGGCCTTTGCCGATCGGCGCAACAAGATCGATAATTCGCGCCGAACGATCCTTGATCGTCGGATCTTCAATTTCCATCTTCAGCCGCTCATCGGGATAAAGCGGCGTCAAATTGTCAAAGGCCACCTTGTGGCGCGCGCGATCCGGGTCTTCGAAATTGATGCGCTTGACCTTAACCAAGGCAAAATACCGCTCGGTCTCTCGCGGGGCATTCATCACGCCCTCGACCGTGTCACCCGTGCGCAAGCTGTGCTGCCGGATCATGTCGGGCGAGACGTAAATATCGTCGGGACCAGGCAAATAATTCGCTTCAGGCGAGCGGAGGAACCCGAACCCATCTTGCAAGACTTCTAACACACCATCGCCCGAGATTTCCCAACCTTCTTCAGCGCGTTCGCGAAGAATTTCGAACATCATCTCGCCTTTGCGCATGGTCGAGGCGTTCTCGATCTCGAGTTCCTCAGCCATCGACAAAAGGTCTTTGGGCGATTTGACCTTAAGATCGGCCAGTTTCAGCGTCATATCAGTCATGGAAATCCTGCAGCCGGATTGGCCAGTCTTGGCCATTTCACAGTCATGTCATTCGGAAGGAACGCTCCCGGACGGGAACAATGAACCTGCTACGACCCCTCACCAAGCCTGTCAAGCGACCATGCCGTCTTCAGTTTCTAAATATAAAATAAGATATTTAAGAAAAGTTGTTGTCTTAGTGATGGCGGGGGTAAGCCCGCAAAGCAAGGACGCGCCCTGTTCATCCGACCAGTCATACACATGGAATGGTCTGTTCACATTTCATTCACAGAGTTCGAATATCTTTATAAAAAATATATAAATCAGTATTTTACGGTAATTGATAAGTAGCAGGCCGGGGGATATCTTGCCTCAACCGCGCACCGCGCATCTTGGCTGATTACACCAGGGTTGAATGACTTACCCATATGGACAAGCTGTGGGCAAATATCGTGAGATACACCTCAACTACCCCCATGTTCATCAGCGCGAATTAACCAACAACATTGGCAGCAAGTTCTCGGGTCGGTTATGCACAGCGTCATGGACAGAAATTTTGCACCTACCCCAACCCTGACGCTCGCGTCTGCCTCGGAAATCCGTGGTCTACTGCTCCTTCAAGCGGGGCTGGCGCATACGCGCATGCCTGTGCGAATCGATGAAGACAGCATTCGCGCCGCCCTAATCGCCGAGGGTGCGGGCCCGCGCGACCTTGCCGATGCCTTGGCTGAGTTCAAGGCGCGCAAGGCGAACGCCAGTGGTCTGACGCTTGGCTGCGACCAGATCTTGGCGCTGAAATCCACGATTTTTGGAAAACCACGTGATCGTAACGAGGCGCATCAGCATCTTTCCCAGCTTTCGGGCCAGACCCATCATCTTTATTCGGCCGCGGTGATTTATGAGGATGGTCAGCCAGTTTGGCGTCATGTCGGCGTGGCGCGCATGACGATGCACAAGCTTAGCGACGCTGAAATCACC
>JAQCLA010000254.1 GCA_027592105.1 Pseudomonadota bacterium
GTGTCGCATATTCATTTTCATCTTTAAGTTTAATGCGGAGTCGTCGGTTCGAGCAAGTAAATTGTAAGCTTGACTAGACACTCTGTTGTCGCGGCCGCGAACAGTCACCTTGCACAGGGAGCAAGGCCCGCCGTTTCCGATCGGCAATCGTCGCCTCGAAAAAAGTGAAAAAACGACGCTTGGCCTTCAATTTCCGGCTTGTGCCCCGCGCAGGCTGGCCGTATCTGCGGCGGTGGGACACCCCTCCCCAACGAGGGGCACATATCTGTGAGGGTATCACATCATGGCAATGACTGCTCCGGCCACGCGGCCGGTTAACCCGCGTTTTTCTTCTGGCCCTTGTGCCAAACCCCCGACATTCACGCTCGACAAGCTGGCTGATGCGTCACTGGGCCGTTCGCACCGCGCCGCGGTGGGCAAGGCCAAGCTCAAGGCCGCGATCGAACAGACCCGCGCCATTTTGGGTGTGCCCGCCGATTACCGGATCGGCATCGTGCCGGCATCTGATACTGGCGCGGTCGAGATGGCGATGTGGTCGCTTTTGGGTGCACGGCCCTGCACCATGGTCGCATGGGAAAGTTTTGGCGAAGGCTGGGTTTCCGATGCGGTGAAACAGCTCAAGCTCGACGCAACCATTCTCCGGGCCGATTATGGCCATATCGTCGATTTCGCGCAGATCGATTTCGATACCGATGTCGTTTTCACTTGGAATGGCACCACCTCGGGTGTGCGCCTGCCGAATGGCGATGCGATCCCGGCGGATCGTGGTGGGCTGACGATTTGTGATGCGACGAGCGCGGCCTTTGCGCAGGATCTGGCTTGGGACAAGCTCGATGTCACCACCTTCAGCTGGCAAAAGGTGATGGGCGGTGAGGCGGCGCACGGGATGCTGATCTTGTCCCCCCGCGCGGTCGAACGGCTGGAAAGCTACACGCCGCCATGGCCGATGCCCAAGATTTTCCGCATGACCAAGGGCGGCAAGCTGATCGAAGGCATTTTCGTGGGTGAGACGATCAACACCCCCTCGATGCTGGCGGTCGAGGATTATCTGGTCGCGCTGGCGTGGGGCCAGTCCATCGGCGGGCTGCCCGCCTTGATGGCGCGCGCCGATGCCAATGCGAAGGCCATTTTCGATTTCTGCGATGCGCGCGATTGGATCGAAAATCTGGCTGTTGACCCCACGACGCGGTCGAACACCAGTGTTTGCCTAAAGCTCACCGATCCCCGCATCACCGATGGCGCGGCCTTTGCCAAGGCAGTGGCCAAGCGGTTGGAAGGCGAAGGCGTGGCACTGGATATCGGCGCTTACCGCGATGCCCCCCCCGGCTTGCGCATCTGGTGCGGTGCCACGGTCGAGACCGCCGATATTCAAGCGATGCTACCATGGCTTGATTGGGCGTTCGCGGTCGAGATCGCCGCGCTGGCCAAGGCCGCCTGACGGTGTGCCGGGCTGAAGCCCGGCCTACCACCTATCCCAACATTTCGCCGTAGGCCGGGCTTCAGCCCGGCGGACGCTCCGTTTCCAAAACAAAGGACCAAAACCATGGCCCCCAAAGTTCTCATTTCCGACAGCCTGTCGGACGCCGCCGTTCAGATTTTCAAAGATCGCGGGATCGATGTCACCTTCGACCCCTCCATCGGCAAGGATAAGGATAAGCTGCTCGCCGTCATTGGTGAGTATGACGGACTTGCTATCCGCTCGGCCAGCAAGGTCACGGAAAAGATCATCGCCGCCGCCACCAACCTTAAGGTGATCGGCCGCGCGGGCATTGGTGTCGACAATGTCGACATCCCGGAGGCGTCGAAAAAGGGCATCATCGTGATGAACACGCCCTTCGGCAATTCGATCACGACCGCCGAACATGCCATCGCGATGATGTTCGCGGTGGCCCGCCAGATCCCGGAGGCCAACGCCTCGACCCATGCCGGAAAGTGGGAAAAGTCGCGCTTCATGGGTGTGGAGCTGACCGGCAAGACGCTGGGCGTGATCGGTGCGGGCAATATCGGTGCCATCGTCTGCGCCCGCGCGCTCGGCCTCAAGATGAAGGTGGTGGCCTATGACCCCTTCCTGTCCGAAGAGCGCGCCACCCAGATCGGCGTGACCAAGGTGGAACTCGACGAGCTTCTGGATCGCGCTGATTTCATCACGCTGCATGTCCCCTACACGGAAAAGACCGCCAATATCCTGTCGGCCGAGAACCTCGCCAAGACCAAGAAGGGCGTGCGCATCATCAACTGCGCGCGCGGTGGTCTGGTCGATGAGGCGGCCTTGGTCGCGCTGATCACATCGGGCCATGTCGCGGGCGCGGCGTTTGATGTATTTGCCGAGGAACCGGCGACGGAAAACCCGCTGTTCAACCTGCCCAATGTCGTCGTCACCCCGCATCTGGGTGCCGCCACCACCGAGGCGCAGGAAAACGTCGCCCTGCAGGTGGCCGAGCAGATGGCCGATTACTTGCTGACAGGGGCTGTGACCAACGCGCTCAACATGCCGTCGGTCACCGCCGAAGAGGCGCGGATCATGGGCCCGTGGCTGAAACTGGCCGAGCATTTGGGCGCCTTTGTCGGGCAATTGACCGAAGAGGCGATCCAATCGATCGAGGTGGTCTATAACGGGATCGCCAAGGATATGAACCTCAAGGCGCTGAACTGCGCGGCCATCGCGGGGATCATGAAGGCGACCAACCCGGATGTGAACATGGTCTCGGCCCCGATCATCGCCAAGGATCGCGGGATCGAGATCTCGACCACGACGCAGGACAAGACAGGGGTCTTCGACGGTTATATCCGGCTGGTGGTGGTGACCGATGAGCGCACCCGGTCGATCGCCGGGACGGTCTTTTCGGATGGCAAGCCGCGTTTCATCCAGATCAAGGGCATCAATATCGATGCCGAGATCGGGGCGCATATGCTTTACACCACCAACCGCGATGTGCCCGGCGTGATCGGCGCATTGGGCCGTACCTTGGGCGAGCATGGCGTCAATATCGCCAACTTCACCTTGGGTCGGTCGGGCCGTGATGGCGACGCTATCGCGCTGTTGTATCTGGACGAGGCACCCGATGGGGCGGCGCTTGCAGCCCTGCGCGCAACTGGCGTGTTCCAACAGGTCCGTCCATTGCAGTTCGACGCGGTCTAAGGCGCGCTTTTGCATCTGGCCCGTCGCATTGACTTGCGGCGGGTCGCCACTCTGCGCCACAAAAGGCACGACATGTCTTGCGGTGGCCGCTTTTCACGCGGCCCGGCATCAGGGGGAAGTGGCACATGGACGATATCGTCATTCTATCAGGCGCGCGCACCGCAATCGGCACCTTCGGCGGCGGTTTGTCCGCCGTCCCGCCCACCAAGCTGGGCGCCATCGCGGCCCGTGGGGCGTTGGATCGCGCAGGCGTTGCCGGTGGCCAGATCGGCCACGTCGTCTTTGGCCATGTGATCAACACCGAACCGCGCGACATGTATCTGTCACGCATCGCGGCGATGGAGGCGGGCATTCCCGACACCACGCCCGCGATGAACGTCAACCGCCTGTGTGGATCGGGCGCGCAGGCGATTGTCTCGGTCATTCAATCGCTGGCGATGGGTGATGCCGATTTCGGTCTGGCGGGTGGTGCCGAAAGCATGTCGAACGGGCCACATATCCTGCAAGCGGCGCGGTTCGGGCAGAAAATGGGCGATGTGCGCGCGCTTGATATGATGATCGGCGCGCTGCATTGCCCCTTTGGCACCGGCCATATGGGTGTGACGGCAGAGAATGTGGCGGCCGAGCATGACATCAGCCGCGCGGCGCAAGATGCCTTTGCGCTGGAAAGCCAAGCCCGCGCCGCGCGCGCGATTGCCGAGGGGCGCTTTGCCGATCAGATCGTGCCGGTCGAGGTGCAGGTGAAGCGCGAGAGGGTGCCATTCGTCACCGACGAACACCCCAAGTCCACGACAGCCGAGGCTTTGGCGGGCCTCAAGACCGTGTTCAAGAAAGACGGCAGCG
>JAQCLA010000255.1 GCA_027592105.1 Pseudomonadota bacterium
ACTGCTCTTTCAGCGCCTTGATAGCCAGTTCAATCGCCTCGATGGTCGAGGGGTCGACCTTGTCGCCATGTTCGTTCATCGATTTCTCGGTCGAATGGATCAGGCTTTCGGCCTGATTGCGGGTTTCGACCAATTCGCGCCGCTTCTTGTCGGCATCGGCGTTTTCCTCGGCCTCGCGCACCATGCGGTCGATATCCTCGTCCGACAGGCCGCCCGAGGCTTGGATGGTGATCTTTTGCTCTTTGCCGGTGCCCTTATCCTTGGCACCGACCGACACGATGCCGTTGGCGTCGATGTCAAAGGTCACTTCGATCTGCGGAATGCCGCGCGGTGCAGGCGGGATATTCTCAAGGTTGAACTGACCCAACATCTTGTTGTCGGCGGCCATCTCGCGTTCACCTTGGAAGACGCGAATGGTCACCGCATTCTGGTTGTCGTCAGCGGTCGAGAAGATCTGGGCCTTTTTCGTCGGGATCGTGGTGTTGCGGTCGATCAGGCGGGTGAACACGCCACCCAGCGTTTCAATCCCAAGCGACAGCGGCGTGACGTCGAGAAGCACGACATCCTTCACATCACCTTGCAACACACCCGCCTGAATGGCGGCACCAAGGGCCACGACTTCATCGGGGTTCACGCCCTTGTGGGGCTCTTTGCCAAAGAACTTGGTCACCTCTTCGACGACCTTTGGCATACGGGTCATGCCGCCGACCAGAACGACCTCATCGATGTCACCCTTGGACAGGCCCGCATCCTTCAACGCGGCGGCGCAAGGCTTCATCGATTTGGTGATCAGATCGCCCACAAGGCTTTCAAGTTTGGCGCGCGTCAGCTTCATCACAAGGTGAAGTGGCTGACCGTTCGCGCCCATCGAGATGAAGGGCTGATTGATTTCGGTCTGGCTGGAGGATGACAGCTCGATCTTGGCTTTCTCGGCGGCTTCCTTCAGGCGTTGAAGGGCCATCTTGTCGCTTGTCAGATCGACGCCGTTTTCCTTTTTGAACTCATCGGCCAGATACTGAACGATGCGCATGTCGAAATCTTCGCCACCAAGGAAGGTGTCGCCATTGGTGGATTTTACCTCGAACAGGCCATCGTCGATCTCGAGGATGGTGATATCGAAGGTGCCGCCGCCAAGGTCATAGACCGCGATGGTGCGGGTCTCTTTCTTGTCGAGGCCATAGGCGAGTGCGGCCGCGGTGGGTTCGTTGATGATGCGCAGCACCTCAAGACCCGCGATGCGGCCCGCATCTTTGGTGGCTTGGCGTTGGGCGTCATTGAAATAAGCAGGCACGGTGATGACGGCTTGCGTCACTTCCTCACCCAGATAGCTTTCGGCGGTTTCCTTCATCTTGGTCAGGATTTGTGCCGAAACTTGGCTGGGCGAATATTTTTCGCCGCGCACTTCGACCCAAGCGTCGCCATTGCCGCCATCCACGATCTTATAGGGGACAAGCTTTTTGTCCTTTTCCACCTCGGCATCGCCAAGGCGGCGGCCGATCAGGCGTTTGACCGCAAAGATGGTGTTTTCGGGGTTCGTGACGGCCTGCCGCTTGGCGGCTTGGCCGACAAGGCGCTCATCATCTGTATAGCCGACGATCGAGGGCGTGGTACGCGCCCCTTCGGAGTTTTCGATCACGCGCGGCTGGCTGCCATCCATGATGGCCACGCAAGAGTTGGTTGTGCCGAGGTCGATACCAATCACTTTTGCCATGTTGGTCGGGTCCCTTCTATTAAGCGAACGGGCGGTGGCGGGTCCGTTGTGGCCCCCGATGCGCCCAGCATGAGATTTCGATATTGGCCAAGGTGCACGCCCCGACCGGTTCGGAGGGTATATAGGAGGGGGGTTAAGCCCCTGCAAGCGGGGCTTGACCTCAGAAAAACTGGCAACTTGCCAATTTTGTGCGGGGAAATGTCGATTAACGCCCGGCCTCCCAGCTGGCGGAGACATGTTTGCGCGAATACGCCTCGCCCATGAAGCCGATCAACAAGGCGATCAGGGTGAAGTAAAGCGGATACTCCCAGTTCGAATGGTGCGGAAAATAATTGACGAAGGTAAAACCCCGCGCCTGATCGATCACATGAAACAGCGGGTTCCAATCGAACATGTCGATCATGAAGCCCGGCATCATATTTGCCACGAACATCTTGCCCGAGGCGACCATATTCGCCCGCACATAGACCATCTGGATCATGCTCACGACATCGGGCATCCAAGGTTTGGCGGCCAAAAGCAACAGACCGACGGCGCAACCGGTCGCCCATGACAACAAGAACATCATCAAAGCGCCCGGCCAATCATGGATCGTGATTGGGTTGATCAACGTATGCAGCACGAGCAGCAGAACCAAAAGGCTGATGGTCTGCGTGTAAAGAACACTGAATGCTGACGAGAGTATCGCAACCAACGTGTTCATTGGTGCATGTTGCATCATCGCCGAGGCCGGCCCTTCGGCACTCATAATCCCCTGAACAGCTTTGATATGTGTCAGATAGGCGAAAATGCCCGTCAGAAGATACAGCATGAAATCGCCACGGATCGCGGCACCGCGCGCACCCATCACGCTGAACATAAAATAAAAAGCGACCAGAAAGAACAAGGCTTGCAGCACGTTGGTCATGATTGCCCAAACCGCGTTGCGATGGCTTTGGCGGACCTTGCGTGCCGCTGTGACAAAGCTCAATTCAAACATGTTGATCGCAAGACTAAACGTCGATTGCGTGCGCCGTGCCTCGTACATAGGCGGCTAACCCCCGATTACCCAAAAGATGCAACAGGATCGATTGTCTTGCGCACCGCACTTGCCCCGCCGGGTGATGCCGACGATAACGCGATGGCCTTATCACCTAATCAAGGCAAAATGGAGGCGAATGTGGATTACGATCATGTGTTGCGGGTTTTCCGCCAAGCGGCCATCGAAGCGGGTGCCCAGATCATGGAGGTCTATCGGGCCGATGATTTTGATGTGCGCGCCAAGTCCGACGATAGCCCCGTGACCCAAGCCGATGAGGCGGCCGATGCGCTGATCTCGGCCCACCTGCGTGCGGCGTTCCCCGATATGGTGCTGGTGACCGAGGAACAGGCCGATAGCCATGCCCAAACTGCCGCGACATTCCTGATCGTTGATCCGCTTGATGGCACCAAGGAATTCGTCCAGCGGCGCGGTGACTTCACGGTGAATATCGCCTTGGTCGAACACGGCGTTCCTGTGCGCGGCGTGGTCTATGCGCCTGCCAAGGGGCGGTTGTTCTACACAGACGCCACCGGTCAAAGCGTCGAGGAAACCGGCCCCTTCGATCCCGAGAAGATAGGCCCGATAACGCCGATGAGGGTCGGTCAGCCAGACAAGAACGGGCTCTTTGTCGTGGCGTCAAAGTCACATCGCGATGCGGCGACGGATGCCTATATCGATAACTATGCCGTGGCCGATCTGAAAAGCGCGGGCTCCTCGCTGAAGTTCTGCCTTGTCGCCACGGGTGAGGCCGATCTTTATCCCCGTCTTGGCCGCACCATGGAATGGGACACCGCCGCTGGTGACGCCGTTTTGCGCGGCGCGGGCGGTTGCATGGTCCGGTTCGAAGATCACCAACCCTTTACCTATGGCAAACCGGGGTTTGCCAATGGGTTCTTCATCGCATTCGCCCCGGGGGTGGAGTTGCAACAACCATGAGCGTCATCTGCGTTATTCCGGCCCGCTATGCCTCGACCCGCTATCCTGGCAAGCCGCTGGTGAAGCTGCGCGGCGCGACGGGACAGGCGCATAGCCTGATTGAACGCAGCTGGCGTGCGGCCTGTGCGGTCTCGGGCTTTGATGCGATCTATGTCGCCACCGATGATGTGCGGATCGCCGATGCCGCGCGGGGTTTCGGGGCCGATGTCTTGATGACCTCATCCGAGGCGCGCAACGGCACCGAACGCTGCGCCGAGGCGCTGGCCCAGCTTGGCGATGGGGTCGAGATGGTCGTAAAC
>JAQCLA010000256.1 GCA_027592105.1 Pseudomonadota bacterium
TAATCCCATGCGCCTCGTTATGGGCGATTTGCTTTGCGCGTCTGCGGTCGGTTTCGCGCAAAGCCCGCTCCATCGAGCCGGTGATGCGGTCGGCATACATGATCACGCGCCCCTCGGCGTTGCGCGCGGCGCGCCCGATGGTCTGGATCAGCGAGGTTTCCGAGCGCAAAAAGCCTTCCTTATCGGCATCCAAGATCGCCACCAGCCCGCATTCGGGAATATCCAACCCCTCGCGCAACAGGTTGATGCCGATCAGCACGTCAAAGGCCCCGAGCCGCAGATCGCGCAAGATCTCGATCCGTTCGATCGTGTCGATGTCGGAATGCATGTAGCGCACGCGGATGCCCTGCTCATGGAGGTATTCGGTCAAATCCTCGGCCATGCGCTTGGTCAGGGTGGTGACCAACACGCGCATGTCGCGCGCAGCCACGCGGCGGATTTCGTCGAGCAGGTCATCGACCTGCATCTGCACCGGCCTGATCTCGACCACCGGGTCCAACAGGCCGGTGGGGCGGATCACCTGTTCGGTGAAAACGCCGCCCGCTTGCTCCAATTCCCATGCCGATGGCGTGGCGGAAACAAAGACGGATTGCGGGCGCATCGCATCCCATTCCTCGAACTTCAGTGGGCGGTTATCCATGCAGGACGGCAGGCGAAAGCCATGCTCGGCCAAGGTCAGCTTGCGCCTGTAGTCGCCGCGATACATGCCGCCGATCTGCGGCACCGTGACATGGCTTTCGTCGGCAAAGACGATGGCGTTATCGGGGATGTATTCGAAAAGCGTCGGCGGCGGCTCACCGGGCGCGCGCCCCGTGAGGTAGCGGGAATAATTCTCGATCCCGTTGCACACGCCGGTGGCTTCCAGCATTTCGAGGTCGAAATTGGTGCGTTGCTCGAGCCGCTGCGCCTCGAGCAGCTTGCCCTCGCCCACCAGCTGGTCAAGGCGCTGGCGCAGCTCGGTCTTGATGCCCTTGATCGCCTGCTGCATCGTCGGGCGCGGTGTGACGTAGTGGGAATTGGCGTAGATGCGGACCTTTTCAAAGCTGTCGGTCTTGTGGCCGGTCAGCGGATCGAACTCGGTGATGCTTTCCAATTCCTCGCCGAAAAACGACAGTTTCCATGCCCGGTCATCCAAATGCGCAGGCCAAACCTCGAGGCTGTCGCCGCGCACCCGGAAACAGCCGCGCTGAAAGGCGGCGTCGTTGCGGCGGTATTGTTGCGCGACCAGATCGCCGATCACCTTGCGCTGGTCATAGCTTTGACCGGCGAACAGGTCTTGGGTCATCGCGCCATATGTCTCGACCGAACCGATACCATAGATACACGAGACCGAGGCCACGATGATCACATCGTCACGTTCCAAAAGCGCGCGGGTGGCCGAGTGGCGCATCCGGTCGATCTGTTCGTTGATCTGGCTTTCTTTCTCGATATAGGTGTCCGACCGCGCGACATAGGCCTCGGGCTGGTAGTAGTCGTAGTAGCTGACGAAATATTCGACCGCGTTCTCGGGGAAGAACCCTTTGAACTCACCGTAAAGCTGGGCGGCAAGTGTCTTGTTGGGCGCGAGGATGATCGCGGGGCGCTGGGTTTCTTCGATGATCTTGGCCATGGTAAATGTCTTGCCGGTGCCTGTGGCACCCAACAACACCTGATCACGCTCGCCTGCGTTCACCCCTTGCGATAGCTCGGCGATGGCCACGGGCTGATCGCCTGCGGCGGAGAAATCAGTGCGCAAGACAAAGCGCCGCCCCCCCTCCAGCTTTTGGCGGGTATGGCGCTGATCGACCGACATGGCGGTATCGGGCATCTGTTCAGGCGAGGTGTTGTGCATCGCTTAGGCCTCCGTGACCCAGATGAAATTGACCTGAAAGCGCCGCGGTTCAACCCTTGGCGCGGTATGAAGGGGCGGTCGGGATTTGGTTAACAAAGTCTTTCGAAATTCGCCTGCATTTTTACAACTTTAAGGAGAATATTTTGTTGTGAGATAGGCCACTTTATCGTAAGTTTATCAGGCAAGCAGCAGAAGCGGTTGCCGATCGGCCCCGAACCACCCACCCACCCCTCGCTCCCTCGGGGTTGGTCGGCAACTCTCTTCGCCCTTGCCGATCACACCATGACTTGATCCTTTTGCCCCGCGACAGCTTGGGTGTGGACAAGGCCGCCCAGCTTTTTCATATAGGCAGCGAACCAGTAACCGGAAAGTTGGGCATATGCGCGCGCGCATCTACAAACCGGCCAAGACGGCCATGTCATCGGGCACCGCGAAAACCCAGCATTGGGTGTTGGAATTCGCGCCGCAATCACCGCGCGATGTCGATCCGCTGATGGGATGGACCTCGTCTTCGGATATGAACAGCCAAGTGCATCTGCGTTTCGACACGCTCGAGGCGGCGCAAGATTACGCCAAGACCAACGGGATCGATGTGGTGGTGCAGCAGCCCAAGACCCGCAAGCCCAATATCCGCGCCCGCGGCTATGGCGAGAATTTCGCCACCGACCGCAAGGGTGCATGGACGCATTGATCGCCCCTTAGTGGTCCAAAACCTTGTCCATCGCGCCCGGCTTGTCATGTAGGGCAAGCTTGTCGACCAAGGTTTCAGTTGCGGCATTCATGCCCTCGACCAAGACCCGCGCGCCATTGCGGCGGAATTTCATGATCGCCAAATCCAACGCCTGCACCGCGCTGATATCCCAGATATGAGCGGCGCTGACATCGATGATGACCTGCTCGGGGACATCGCGGAAATCGAATGCGGCCATGAAATCTTCGACCGAACCGAAAAAGATCTGGCCCGTGAATGTGTAGCGCCGCACCCGCCCATCGGCGCTGAGTGTGCTGGTCACGCCGAAAAGCTGGGCGATTTTTCCGGCAAAAAAGATCCCCGATAGCAGCACCCCGATGGCAAGGTTATGGGTCCAGATCACAGTGACCACGGTAGCCAGCATCACGATCGAAGAAGAGCGCGGATGGCTGGCCAGATTGCCGATGGATGCCCAAGAGAAGGTGCCGATCGAGACCATGATCATGATCGCCACCAATGCAGGCATCGGGATCAGCGAGACGAAATCGCCCAAGCCCACCACGAGGATCAGCAAGAACACACCCGCAGCAAAACATGACAGCCGCCCGCGCCCGCCCGATTTTACGTTGATCATCGATTGCCCGATCATCGCGCAGCCCGCCATACCGCCGATAAAGCCCGTCGCGGTATTGGCCAGACCTTGGCCCACACATTCTTGATTGCGGTCCGACGGGGTATCGGTCAGCTCATCCACGATGTTTTGCGTCATCAGGCTTTCGAGCAACCCCACCACCGCAACCGCGACGGAATAGGGAAAGATGATCGCCAATGTCTCGAAATTCAGCGGGATATCGGGGATCAGGAAGACGGGCAGCGTGTCGGGCAGCGCACCCATATCGCCCACCGTGCGCACGTCGAGGCCCAAGGCCATGCTCACCGCCGACAGGATGATGATCGTCACCAAGGGCGAGGGGATCGCCTTGGTGATCAGCGGAAATAGATAGATGATCGCCAGTCCAGCCGCCACCATCACATAGGTCAGCCAGCCGACGTTGCGCGGATCAAGCTCGGGCAATTGCGCCATGAAGATCAAGATTGCCAGCGCGTTGACGAAGCCCGTCATCACTGATTTCGACACGAAGCGCATCACGAAGCCAAGCTTGAGCACACCCATCGCGATCTGCAAAAGCCCCGCCAACACCGTTGCGGCCAGCAGGTATTGCAGCCCGTGATCGCGTACCAAGGTCACCATCAAGACAGCCGTTGCCGCAGTCGCGGCCGAGATCATACCGGGCCGCCCACCCGCGATGGCCGTGATCACCGCGATCGAGAAGCTGGCGTAAAGCCCCACCTTGGGATCGACGCCCGCGATGATGGAAAAGGCGATCGCCTCGGGGATCAGCGCCAAGGCCACGACC
>JAQCLA010000257.1 GCA_027592105.1 Pseudomonadota bacterium
TGGCCGATCCTGACCACCTCGATCGCGAAGAAATGGCTCAACGACGGCGAGGGGCTGCAAGATCGCGGCATCACCCGCGATCTCGATTGGGGCATTCCCGTCAAAAAGGACGACCAGCCTTGGCCGGGGATGGAGGGCAAGGTTTTCTATGTCTGGTTCGATGCGCCCATCGAATATATCGCCTGCGCCGCCGAATGGGTGGATGCAGGCAAAGGCGCGGATTGGGAACGCTGGTGGCGCACCGACAAGGGGGCGCAGGATGTCCGTTATGTCCAGTTCATGGGCAAGGACAACGTGCCCTTCCATACCCTGTCCTTCCCCGCCACGATCTTGGGGAGCGGCGAGCCGTGGAAGTTGGTCGATTACATCAAATCCTTCAACTATCTGAATTATGACGGCGGCCAGTTCTCCACCTCTCAAGGGCGCGGCGTCTTCATGGATCAGGCGCTCTCGATCCTGCCTGCAGATTACTGGCGCTGGTGGCTCCTCAGCCACGCGCCCGAAACCTCGGATAGCGAGTTCACATGGGAAGCCTTCCAGCAAGATGTGAACAAGGATCTGGCCGATGTGTTGGGCAATTTCGTCAGCCGCATCACCAAATTCTGCCGTGCAAAATTCGGCGAAGTGGTGCCTGCAGGTGGTGCGTATAGGCCGCAAGAGGCCGCGCTGATCGCCGATCTGCAAGCCCGACTGGACCGCTACCAGGGTCATATGGATGCTATCGAGATCCGCAAGGCCGCCGCCGAATTGCGCGCGATTTGGGTTGCGGGCAACGAGTATCTGCAATCAGCCGGGCCTTGGACCGTGTTCAAGGACGACCCCGACCGCGCCGCCGCGATCACACGCTTCGCGCTGAACCTGATCCCGTTTTACGCTGGGCTCTCGGCTCCCTTCATCCCTGATGCGGCGGCGACAATGGCAGGCGCGATGGGGGTGGATGTCGCGTGGCCCGACAGCGCCGATGCGGCGCTGGGCGCACTGGCCCCCGGTCACGCCTTCACGGTTCCCGAGGTGATGTTCGCCAAGATCGATGACGACACTCGCGCCGAATGGGCCGCGCGTTTCGCGGGCATTCGGGGTTGATGGCCAGCATGGGCGGGGGGCCAGACCCCCGTCGCGTGCCGCGACTCCCCCCGGAGTATTTGTGAAGCAAAGAGAGCCCTTCAGGCTTTTTTAACCTTCCGTGGGATAAAAACACGATGCGGTACAGGCTGGAGAGCTGATGACCGCAAGCGAAGATGGCGCGCCCTTTGCCCCATAGCCTTTGGTCGGGGTGAAGGGCGCACTACCCCATCTTTGCTTTCCAAATACTCCCGCCGGAGGCCCCCGCCCGCGCCACGCGCATGAGCCTTGGTCTTGGGATGGTGCTTGCGCAACCACCACCGTGCCGAGGCGGGACCAATTTGGGGCTAATGTGGCGGGGCTTGCGCGCAGATCAATCATCCAAAGCCGCGCGCAATGCGCGCAAATGATCCGGCACAGCGCGCGCCGAGATGGCCGCTTCGCGCACCAGCCAATCGAAATGCTGGCTGAGCGTGCGCACCCGGTCGCGGTCGCGAAAGGCCAAGAAATGCTGACCCAGATAGATCACCGCCATCTTGGGGCCGAAGACGGTCACCGGCGCTGACCAGAGCTGGCGTGCATCGAACAGGAAAATGCGCAGGCTCGGATAGAATTGCGTG
The DNA here is from genome assembly GCA_027592105.1 of Pseudomonadota bacterium. Taxonomy (GTDB): domain Bacteria; phylum Pseudomonadota; class Alphaproteobacteria; order Rhodobacterales; family Rhodobacteraceae; genus Roseicyclus. Next base: position 1,683 of record JAQCLA010000257.1, read on the forward strand.
TAGATCTCCAACAGCCAGTCAAGCTGCGCGCGGCGGATTTCGGCACTCAGCCCCGTGTAATAGCCTTCGGCGCGGGCGAAGCTTTCCAATTCATGCATTGCGATGGCGATCTCGTAATCGCTTTCGGAAAGCCGCATCCAATCGAGCCTTTCGGCGGCGGCATCGATGGCGGCATCTGGCCTGCGATGGGTCACGGGCGCGTATTCCCAGCGCAGCATCGCGTTTGTCTTGAGCATATCGGGCAATGTCGCGGGCACATGGCGGATCTTGTAGCCCTCGGCTTCGCGGTGCCATGCGAAGATTTGGTCGTCCAGCCCCGTTGCCCGCCCGGTCTCGGAGATCGAGAGCGAGCTGTCCAAAAGCGCGCCTGCCTGTTCGGGCCGGTTGCTCAACCCCAAAAGCCAATCCGCTGAGACATCGAGCGCCTGCGCACAGGCGGCGACGACATGGCCGCCCGGCATGCGCGTGTCGCCCTCTGCCAACATCTGGGTGACGCTTGAGCGATCCACACCCACGGCGCGTGCCAAAGCGGCCCGGCTCATCCCCGATGTCATCAGTGCCGCCGACAGCCGGTCACGAAAGGTCGCGGCGACACGGCGTTTGTCAGATAAATTCTGCATTGTTTGTAATTCTCAACAATGTTGCATTTATGGAGAGAAAACCCCGACTGCGCAGCAGATGCAAGTTCACATAAGCGTGATGGTGCCGGACCAACCCGGTTTCAGGGATCGAGGGGCCCATGCGTGTCGAATGGCCGACGCTGGCATTGATCGCGGCAAGCTATCTGGCGCTGCTCTTTGGCTTGTTCTGGTTGCCTTTGATCAGTCTTTGGCTGGCGGTGCCCGTGTTAATCTTGGTGATCACGCTGCAATCATCGCTGCAACATGAGGTGCTGCATGGCCATCCTTTCGCATGGCGTTGGCCGGGGGAGGCGCTTGTTTTCGCCTCGTTCAACCTCTTCGTGCCCTATATCCGCTTTCGCGATACGCATCTGGCCCATCACCATGATGCAAATCTGACAGATCCCTATGACGATCCGGAAACGGCCTATCTGGACCCTGCGGTGTGGGCGCGGCTGCCTGGCTGGTATCAGGGCGTGTTGACGGCCAATAACACGCTTTTGGGCCGCGTGATCCTTGGGCCGCTGATCGGTCAAATCGCTTTCATGGCAAACGATCTGCGCGCGATCCGTGGCGGTGACAAAGCGGTGCTTTTCGGCTGGCTGTGGCATATCCCGGTGGCGGCTTTGCTTGTTGCGCTGGTTATCAGCGCGCCCTTGCCGCTCTGGGCCTATTTCTGCGCCTGTTATGGCGGTCTTGGGTTGTTGAAGATCCGCACCTTTCTCGAGCATCAGGCGCATATGCGCGCATCGGCGCGCAGCGTCATCATCGAAGATCGCGGACCGCTGGCATTTCTGTTTCTCAACAATAATTTGCATGTCGTCCATCACATGCATCCGCGCCTGCCATGGTATCGCTTGCCTGCCCATTACCGGGCCAATCGCGACCGTTACCTGACGCGCAATGGCAGCTATGCCTATCCCAATTACGCAGCGATTGCGCGGCGTCACCTGCTCAGCACCAAGGAGCCTGTCGCCCATCCGCATTATCCCGGCCCGACCGCCCCGCAGAAATGATTTGCAGCGGCACGGCTTAGGGCGCATGTGAGCGCGCATGCCGTTTTGGATCACCGCCACAATCTTTGCCGCTTTCATGCAGAACCTCCGGTTCTTGCTGCAACGGCATTTGCGGGTCACCACGCTGTCGACCATGGGCGCGACATGGGCGCGGTTCGCCTTTGCCATGCCTTTCGTGGCTTTGGCGCTCGGGATCTGGCTTTGGATCACAGGCCAAAGCTTGCCTGCGTCGAGCGATGCCTTTTGGGGCTATGCCGTGACCGGGGCCATCGCCCAGATGTTGGCCACCGCCTGTGTCGTGGCCTTGTTCGGGCGGCGCAATTTCGCCGTTGGCGTCACCTTGTGCAAGACCGAGGTGATCTTGACCGCGCTGATCGGTTTGGTCGTTCTGGGCGAGGCGGTCGCGTCCTTTGCGGTCATCGCGATCGCGGTGGGTTTTTTCGGGGTAATCTTGCTGTCCGATCCGCCCAAAACGGCTATCGCCCTGCCGTGGCAGGCGCGCATTTTCAATGCCGCGTCCGGCTTTGGACTTTTGTCGGGTCTTTTGTTCGGGGTCTCGGCGGTCTGCTACCGGGGTGCGACGCTCAGCTTGATCGGCGGGGATGAGGTGTTGCGCGCAGCG
>JAQCLA010000258.1 GCA_027592105.1 Pseudomonadota bacterium
TGGAGATATCCGAGGCAGCAAGTGCTTCAAAGGATGTCGGCACATTGGCCAAATCGGTGCGATGGACAAAGGCGAAATAGCCCCAATCGAAGGGCAGGAATTCCGCGTCATCCCACGCGACGGGCAGGGTCAGCCCCGCAGGCGTGATGCCATGGGCTGCAAATAGCCCTGTCGCACGTGCCGATGCCGTCAGGTTTGTATCAAGGCCCAGCACGATATCGGCCTCGGTGGCGTCCCCCTCCAGCCGCAAACGCGCCAGAAGGGCTGCGCCATCGCCTGCGCCCACGAATTGCAGGTCACAGGCGCATTGCGCCTCGAACGCCGCCTCGATCGCGGGGCCGGGGCCCCAATCCGAGACAAAGCTGTCATAGGTGTAGACCGTCAGCACCGGGGATTGCGCGAACGCGGCCCCCGCAACAACAGACAGTCCCGCAGCCATGATGGTGTGTTTCATTTCTCACTCCTCCATTGCGACGGGCGAAGTGAGGGGCGGGCATATCGTCATGGCCCGCAAACCTTCCCTCCGCCGGTCCTAACCGGTTCAGGTTCAACGGGTCGCGCATCGCTTTGCGCATCTCAGGCCAAACAGGCCACCCCGAGGTGACCCAACATCTAGTCTTGGCATGCGACAGGTGCAAGCGACTTGGCATTTTCTTCGCTTGCCGTTACGCCCCTTGGCAAGGATGCAAGGGATGATCGCGCGATGAGCCTCAACAGTTTCGGCCACCTGTTCCGTGTCACGACTTGGGGTGAAAGCCACGGGCCAGCACTTGGCGCGACGGTCGATGGCTGCCCGCCCGGCGTGACCATCGAAGCGACGGCAATCCAGCATTGGCTGGACCGGCGCAAACCGGGGCAGAACAAATACACCACCCAGCGCCGCGAGCCCGACGAGGTGGAGATCCTGTCAGGTATCTTTGAGGGGCAATCGACCGGCACGCCCATTCAACTGATGATCCGCAATACCGATCAGCGGTCCAAGGATTACAGCGAGATCGCCGAGAAGTTTCGCCCGGGTCATGCCGATATCACCTATTGGCAGAAATACGGCATCCGCGATCCGCGTGGCGGTGGGCGGTCCAGCGCACGCGAAACCGCGGCGCGCGTGGCCGCAGGTGGGGTAGCGCGCGCTGCCCTCGCGCAGATGGTGCCAGGGCTGAGTATCACGGGCTATATGGTGCAGATGGGCCCGCATGGCATCGACCGCGGGCGGTTCGACTGGCATCAGATCGAGGAAAACCCCTTTTGGACCCCTGATGCGAAGGCCGCCGCCGATTGGGCAGACTATCTCGATGGCTTGCGCAAATCAGGCGACAGCGTCGGCGCAGTGATCGAAGTGGTTGCACGCGGTGTTCCCGCCGGGCTTGGCGCACCGATCTATGGTAAGCTCGACAGCGATCTGGCATCCGCGATGATGTCGATCAACGCGGTCAAAGGCGTAGAGATCGGCGATGGCATGGCTGCAGCAGCCCTGACGGGCAGCCAGAATGCCGATGAGATCAGCATGGGCGCAGATGGGCCAATCTATCGCTCGAACCATGCGGGCGGCGTTCTGGGCGGGATATCCACCGGGCAAGATGTCGTGGTGCGTTTCGCGGTCAAACCGACCTCATCCATCCTGACGCCGCGCCAGACCATCACCAAATCAGGCGAACCGGCCGAGATCGTGACCAAGGGCCGCCATGATCCTTGCGTGGGTATCCGCGCGGTCCCCGTGGGCGAAGCGATGATGGCCTGCGTGATCCTTGACCACATCCTGCTGCATCGCGGGCAGATCGGCGAGAATCGTGGCAAGATCGGCTGAGATCGTGCCGGAAATCAGACCTTGGACACGGCGCGCAGCAGATAATCCCGGGCCAAACGGCGGATTGTCTGCAAGTTGAAAACACTGCTTTGAAAGCACCCGATCCCTGCCCCTTTTTCGCCATATTTGGCCATGATTACGTCGGAACTGGGGAAGAAGTTGGATGTTTGCTCATGGGGGTCTCTCAGCGCCCATATAAATCGCCGCGCGTGGTCAATCTTGACTGGATGCTGGTTTCGGTCGGGCTGATGGCCTTGGCGCTTTTGGCGGCAAGCCTGATCCGCACCGTGCCATCCTATGCGGTAGCGGAGTTCGGAACGAAGATCGGCGGCCTTAGGGCATTGACCGAAACCGAACGCTTAGTCTTGTTCGAGGATCTCAGCACAAGCCCCGATCCGGATTGGGCGAGCGGTCTACGCGATGACACGCAGGTCGGGCTTGGTGCGATATGGTTGGCCTCTCCCGCGGATGCACCCATGACGCGCCGCATCGCACTTCCGCCGCAAACACAGCGCAGCATCGTAACGATGGAGTTGATTGCGATAGATGCATGGTCGCTGGAGCGGCTCGAGCTTTCCGTGGATGGCACGCCGGTTCTGCGCCAAAGCTTTTCGGCACAGCCCGCCCTGATCGCAGCACAGCGCACCGAGATTTTGGCCCATGACGGCATCGTCCTGCAAAGCCGTTTGGACAGCCCGCAGGAACTGGGCTTTGCCACCGGGCCGGGGCTTGAGGAAACGCGGCTATCGGTCGAAATGGCGATCACGACAAACGCGCCAGAGCTGCGATTGTCGATCGTGCCATTGCCCGCGCCCGATGCAGCGGCCGATGCGCGACCGCCCATGTGGGCGATCGACAATCTTATGGTCATTGCGGCCGACCGCTAGGGCAGGCCACGCAGTTCAGGCCAAAGCGCGATCCAGCAGAGCGCGAATCTCGGGCTCGGCGGTGACAGCGACAAGGCGGCCCAACTCTTGATCGCCGCGCAGCAGCACAAGCGTTGAGCGGCGCGGGATACGCAGGCTTTGCGACAGCGCGCCATTGCCATGATTATCCCAATCGATCTTCACGAAGGTCATGGACGCATCATAGGCAGGATTGGCCGCACGCAAGGCCGTGATGACGCGTTCTTGCGCCCGGCAGGTCGAACACCATTCCGCCGAGAAATCTGCCAAGACCGTTTCACCCGCGGCAAGGCGTTCGGTCACAAGGCCGGGTGTATAATCGATCATCGCTTGGGCGGCGCGGCCCAAGGGCAATAGGCCGAGTGCTGCGGCCCCGATGATGAATTGGCGACGCGTGGGCATCATGGATACTCCTTCAAGACATTACAAAGCGACGGATAAATCCTGTAGCCAGACCGGCATCCGGTCGAGCAACCATGCCTCGGCCATGTGATGCCAGCGCATCAAGATGGCGAGGCCGACGAAGAGAAAGACGCCGCCCAAGATCGGGCGCGAGGCACTGGCAAAGCGCTGCAGCGCGCCCATGTGCCGGCGCAGCGCATTGCGCGCGCCATAGCCCAAGGCGACGATCACAGTGCCGATGCCAAGCGCGAAACCCACCATGATGGAAAAGGCACGAAACAGGTCTTGGCCTTGGCTGGCCAATGAAATGGCACCCCCTAGGGTTGGACCGACACATGGGCTCCAGACTGCGCCCAGCATCAAGCCGCCAAGGAATTGTCCCTGCCACCCATCGAGGGTGCTGCGCCGCAACCCGGCATCGGCCCGCCCCGCAAAACCCGCCGTTGCCAAGGCAAAACCCGAAGAGGCTTGGGGGACCAGCAAGATCAGGCCGAAAACCATCATCACAACGGCCCCGGCTTGGGCAAGGCGGTCTTCGGTCAGGCCCACCAGATGGCCCGCGGCGATCACCGCGAAACCCAAGGTCACGAAGGCAAGCCCCATCCCTGCAGCCAAGGCCAAAGGGCCCCAGCGACTGGCCTGCAACGCACCCGCCAAAACGATGGGCAGGATCGGCAGGACACAGGGGTTAATCAGGGTCAAAAGCCCCGCACCATATGCCAAGATAATTTCCATGGCCCTGTCATGCGGT
>JAQCLA010000259.1 GCA_027592105.1 Pseudomonadota bacterium
CATGGAGAAGCATTCGGTTGCGCGGCTGATCGGTGCGCCGCCGGGCTATGTCGGCTATGATGAGGGCGGCGTGTTGACCGAAGCGGTGCGGCGCAGACCCTATCAGGTGATCTTGTTCGACGAGGTCGAAAAGGCCCATCCCGAGGTGTTCAACGTGCTGTTGCAGGTGCTTGACGACGGCATCTTGACCGATGGTCAGGGCCGGCGGGTGGACTTCAAGCAGACCTTGATCGTCCTGACCTCGAACCTCGGGAGCCAAGCGCTCAGCCAATTGCCCGAGGGCGCGGATGCGGCGGCGGCAAAGCATGATGTGATGGAAGCCGTGCGCGCCCATTTCCGGCCCGAGTTCCTGAACCGGCTTGACGATATGATCGTCTTTGATCGGCTCACGCGGGAAGATATGGGTGGCATCGTCACCATCCAGCTTGGGCTTTTGGCCAAGCGGCTTGCCGGGCGCAAGATTACCCTCGATCTGCATCGGGATGCACGGCAATGGCTGGCCGATGAAGGCTATGATCCCGTGTTTGGGGCGCGCCCGCTCAAGCGGGTGATCCAGCGCAGTTTGCAAGATCAGCTGGCCGAGATGATCCTTGCGGGCGACATTGGCGATGGTGCGACGGTGCATGTCACGGTTGGGCCTGACGGGCTGATGGTGGGCGATCGTATCGCCCCATCCAAGCGGCCCAAGCCCGATGATGCTGTCTTGCACTGAACACGGTATGATATCGCGCGTTGCGCTTTTAAATTAAAATGGCCCCCGTGAAACAATCACGGGGGCCTTTTTAAGGTCTATGGTGCCGGGTTCACTTCGGCAGCAGGACTTTGTCGATCACATGGATCACGCCATTGCTGGCCGCGATATCGGCCGAGACGACATTGGCGTCATTGATCATCACACCATTGTCGAGGTCGATGGTGATTTCGCCGCCCTGAACGGTTGCGGCCATCATGCCATCGGTCAGGTCCGTGGACATCACCGCGCCGGACACAACGTGATAGGTCAGGATGGCGATCAGTTGATCGCGGTTCTCGGGCAGAAGCAGGCTTTCGACGGTGCCGGCGGGCAGCGCGGCGAATGCCTCATCGGTGGGGGCGAATACGGTGAAGGGGCCTTCGCCCGACAGCGTTTCGACCAGATCGGCGGCCGCAACGGCGGCGACCAGCGTGGTGAAGCTACCTGCTTCGATCGCGGTTTCGACGATGTTCTTTCCGCCATGTCCGCCGGCGAATGCTTGACCTGCCAAGATGGTGGTGGCTGCAAGGGCGATAAGTGTTTTGCGCATCACAAACTCTCCTATGTGCGTGATCGAGCGGGGGGGTGCACCCTCTCGTCTGTGGCTGAGGTGGCTGTGGCGGCGGTGTTTTCAAGTGAAGCGGTTTTCCGCCGCGTCCCTTGACGCAGGCGCTTTCGCCCCTAAACCAAGCGGTGTGGCGAATTCTAATCAAATGGGCGTGAGATCATTTGACGGGTCGTGATTGAAACGGCCCAAATGTTTCAACCCATCACGCTGGAAAACAGTTTCGTGACCGATGCGCGCAATGCTTGGTTTTGGGCGTATATCATGGGCACAGTATCGCGACAGCAAATAGGGAGACTTGCATGGCCCGCCGCTACACTTCGGATCTTGGCTGGGAAGATGTCACGCCAAAACAGCTTTTCTTGAACCGGCGTCAGTTGCTGGCCGGATCGGGCGCATTGATCGGCGCGGGCTTGGCCGGATCTCTCGCGCGCGCGCAGGGTGATCTTGAACCCAATAGCTGGGACGACATCACTACCTATAATAACTTCTACGAATTCGGCACCCGCAAGGAAGACCCAGCGCGCTTTGCGCATATGATGACCACACAACCTTGGTCGATCGTGATTGACGGGATGGTCGATAACCCCGGCACCTATAGCTTTGAGCAGATCGTCGAGGGCATGACCATCGAAGAGCGCATCTATCGTTTCCGCTGTGTCGAGGCGTGGTCGATGGTGATTCCTTGGAACGGGTTCGAGCTTGCCGATTTGTTGGCGCGTGTCGGTGTCCAAGAAGGTGCGCGCTACGTCGCCTTTGAAACGATGTTTCGCCCCGATCAGATGCCCGGTGTCCGCCTGCCGGTTTTGGATTGGCCCTATCGCGAGGGTTTGCGCCTCGATGAGGCGCTGCATCCACTGACCATTATGGCAACTGGTGTCTATGGTGAAACCATGCCCAACCAGAACGGCGCACCGATCAGATTGGTGGTGCCTTGGAAATACGGCTTCAAATCGATCAAATCCATCGTGCGGATCACGTTGACCGACACGGAGCCATACGCAAGCTGGAATGCGGCCCAGCCGGATGAGTACGGCTTCTATAGTAATGTGAACCCCAATGTGGATCACCCCCGCTGGAGCCAAGCGACCGAACGCCGGATCGGTGGCGGTTTGTTTGCGGGGCGCATCCCCACCCTGATGTTCAACGGCTACGAGCAAGAGGTCGCTTCGCTCTACGACGGTATGGACCTTTCGGCCTCGTTCTAAGGTGATGGCGAACCCCATCGGTGCGACGGTCATTCAGCGCAGTAATATCGCCCTGCGCCGCGTCCCTGCATCGCTACTATATATACTAGGGGCTAGCTGGGCAGTTTGGCTGTTCTGGCTGGCCGCGACAGGTGGCCTTGGGGTTGAACCGATCGAGGCGCTGGAACACCGCTATGGCAAGCTTGCGCTACAGCTGATCGTGATCGGTTTGATCGTCACGCCATTGCGGCGATGGACCGGGCTAAACCTCATGCCGTTTCGGCGCGCTATTGGTGTCACCGCCTTTTTCTACGTCGTGGCGCATCTGCTGGTTTGGGCGATCTTGGATGTGCAGTCGCTCGCGGCGATCTGGGCCGATATCGTGAAGCGGCCCTATGTGACGATTGGGATGGCGGGATTCGCGTTGTTGCTGCCGCTTGCGGTGACATCCAATGATCTGGCCGTTCGGCGGTTGGGCGCGGCGCGCTGGCGTGTGATTCACAAGCTGGCCTATTCGGCGGCGATTCTGGGCGGGCTGCATTACATTTGGCTGTCAAAGGGGGTGCAGATCGAACCCTTGGCCTATTTCGCAGCCATCATCATGCTTTTGGCGCTTCGGATTCGCGCCCGTCGCCCGCGAGTCGCACCGCAGTAGCCGGTGACTCGGCCTAGGCCTATCAACATATTGGGGGCATTCGCTGATTTGGCACAAGTGGGCCAGAATTTATGCGGGCGAGTCGCGATCAAAATTCGGCCCAGAGGCCAAAAACAGCCATGACGCAAAGAAAATGAAAACGCTAAACCGTTGTTTTATTGGGAATTTACCGACCAAATGCAAAAAATGTCATCTTTCCGTAAAAAAGACCTTGCAGCCCCCCGGCCCCATCCGTAAATACGCCTTCACCGGCGGCGCTGAGGTGCCAACGGGAAGCCAAACGAGGCGGCGCTGAGAGGCAAAGCTGCGGGCGGCAAACAAAAAAACTGAGACACACTGAGGCGGGCAGCGCTCATAAGGAAGAGCGCCGTCGGTTGATTTTTGTCTCTCGCTCTTTGAAATTGCTGGTTTCTGAAGAGATATGCGGGCGGTTTGGTCCATTCGATGGATCATCCTCTGTATATCGCGCTCTTAGGGCTTCGGTCCGATGATAGAGTGTCAGCTTCACTGTTTGTACGGCTTTCGGTTTCTGATGAAACCCGAAGCACAACAAACAGAGACTGTCCCTTCCTAGCCGGAAGGGACGATGTGCAGAGGTTCGAACGTCAAGGTTAAGCTGGTAACAGCTTTTCAACTTGAGAGTTTGATCCTGGCTCAGAACGAACGCTGGCGGCAGGCCTAACACATGCAAGTCGAGC
>JAQCLA010000260.1 GCA_027592105.1 Pseudomonadota bacterium
CTATCGCACCGGCGTCTTGGCCAATGTGCTGCAATTGCTCAAGCTGCCCGATGGAACGGTCAAGGTGCTGGTCGAGGGGCGTCGCCGCGTCATCATCGAAGACTTCCTGCCCAATGACAGCTATTTCGAGGCCCGCGTGGGCGCGCTGGAAGAGACACCCGGCGATTCCGCCTCTGTGCGTGCCATGATCGGCGCGGTTGCCGAGGAGTTCGAGAAATACGCCAAGGTCAAAAAGAACATCCCCGAAGATGCGCTGACCTCGGTTGCCGAGGCGGGTGATCCCGCAAAGCTGGCTGATCTGGTCTCGGGACATCTTGGCATCAGCGTCGGCCAAAAGCAGGAGCTTTTGGAGACCCTCGACGTGGCCGAGCGTCTGGAAAAGGTTTACGGCCTGATGCAGGGCGAAATGTCGGTTTTGCAGGTCGAGAAAAAGATCAAAAGCCGCGTCAAGAACCAAATGGAGCGCACGCAGCGCGAATACTATCTCAATGAACAAATGAAGGCGATCCAACGCGAGTTGGGCGATGGCGATGAGGGCGGCGAGGTGGCCGAACTCGAAGAACGCATCAATGCCACCAAGCTGTCCAAAGAGGCGCGCGAGAAAGCCGATGCCGAGCTGAAAAAGCTCAAGAACATGTCACCCATGTCGGCCGAGGCGACGGTGGTGCGCAATTACCTCGACTGGATCTTGTCGATCCCGTGGGGCGTGAAATCCCGCGTGAAAAAAGACTTGGGTCGCGCCGAGGCTGTGTTGGATGCCGATCACTATGGCCTTGAGAAGGTCAAGGAACGCATCGTCGAATATCTTGCCGTGCAAGCGCGTAGCGCCAAGCTGAAGGGGCCGATCCTATGCCTTGTCGGTCCGCCGGGCGTGGGCAAGACCAGCCTTGGCAAATCGGTGGCCAAGGCCACGGGGCGCGAGTTTATCCGCATCAGCCTTGGCGGTGTGCGCGACGAAAGCGAGATCCGGGGTCACCGCCGGACCTATATCGGCTCCATGCCGGGCAAGATCATTCAGGCGCTGAAAAAGGCGAAAACCACCAACCCGCTGATCTTGCTCGATGAAATCGACAAGATGGGCCAAGATTTCCGCGGTGATCCAGCCAGCGCCATGCTCGAGGTTCTCGACCCCGAACAAAACGCCACCTTCATGGATCACTATCTTGAGGTCGAATATGACCTTTCGAACGTGATGTTCCTGACGACGGCGAACTCCTACAACATGCCGGGGCCGCTTTTGGACCGGATGGAGATCATCCCGCTGGCGGGCTACACCGAGGATGAAAAGCGCGAGATCGCCAAGCAGCACCTGGTCGAAAAGCAGATGAAGAACCACGGGCTGCGGTCTAAGGAATTCTCTGTCTCGGACGCCGCACTGACCGATATCATCCGCTACTACACCCGCGAGGCGGGCGTGCGGAACCTTGAGCGCGAGATCGCAAAGCTTTGCCGCAAGGCGGTCACGACCATCGTCAAGAAAATGGCCGACAAGGTCGTTGTGACGCCCGAGAAGCTGGAAGAGATGTTGGGCGTCAAGCGCTTCAAATTCGGCTTGGCCGAGCGTGAGGATCAGATCGGCGTCGTCACGGGTCTGGCATGGACCAGCGTCGGCGGTGATCTTTTGGCGATCGAGGCGCTGCGCCTGCCCGGCAAGGGACGGATGAAGACGACCGGCAAGCTTGGCGATGTGATGAAGGAATCGATTGAAGCGGCGGCAAGCTATGTCCGCTCGATCGCGCCCAAGATCGGGGTCAAGCCACCCCGGCTCGACAGTTGGGATATCCATGTCCATGTGCCTGAGGGTGCAACGCCCAAGGATGGGCCAAGTGCGGGCATCGCGATGGTGACATCTATCGTCTCGGTGCTGACCCAAATCCCCGTGCGTCGCGATATCGCCATGACCGGCGAAGTCACTTTGCGCGGCAATGTTTTGCCCATCGGCGGCTTGAAGGAAAAGCTTTTGGCGGCGTTGCGCGGTGGGATCACCACCGTGATGATCCCGGCCGATAATGAAAAAGACCTTCCCGAGATCCCCGATAATGTGAAGCAGGGGCTTAACATCATTCCGGTCTCTCATGTGACCGAGGTTTTGGCGCGGGCCTTGGTGCGCCAGCCCGAGGCGATAGACTGGGATGAGGAGGCCGAGGCTGCGGCCGCAGCCGCGCGGGTTGTCGGCAACAATAACGAGGCCGCGACCGCGCATTGATCAAAGGCGCAACAGATCAATAACGCCGCGCCCAAAGCGTGGCGTTTTTGCTTCTCTGGCGCTGATCTTAGAGAATTCCCTTTGACACGGCAGGTTTACTGCCTATTCCATCTGCCCAGTAGGCGGTGGTCTTGGGTGTGTCGATGGAACGTTTCACATCGCGGCGCGGTGTCTTGTGTAGTGGGCTTGCGCTTGGGGTGGGCGCGTTCCTGCCGGGTGTTGTCTTTGCACAAAGTGGCCGTCGCGGCGACTTCCCACTCGCAGATAATGGCGAGGTTCTCGACCAGATCCGCTATGTGGCAACCGCTGAGCGGGTCATCGCCATGACCTTTGATGATGGTCCGCACCAGATCTTAACGCCGCATGTCTTGGATATTCTGGCCGCCCGTCAGATCAAGGCAAGCTTCTTTGTTGTAGGCAACCGAGTGGCCCAAATGCCCGCTTTGGTCGCGCGCATCGCACAAGAGGGGCACGAGATCGGCAATCATTCATGGTCGCATCCGCATATGAGCCGGATGTCCGATCATGCGGTGTTGAACCAGATCGACAGAACAGCCGAAGCGGTCGTGGCGGCCACAGGCCATCGTCCGGTCTTGATGCGCCCGCCATATGGCGACTTCACGATGCCACAAAGCCGGATGGTGCGTATGGCACGCAATATGCCCACGATCATGTGGTCGGTCGATCCACAAGATTGGCGGCGACCCGGCGGTTTTGCGATTGCCGATCACATCATCAGCCATGCCGCGCCCGGTGCGGTTGTCTTGGCCCATGACACGGTCAATGAGACCATCCGCAACCTGCCTCATGCGCTCGATACGCTGCTGGCGCAGGGGTATCGCTTTGTCACCGTCTCCGAACTGATCGGTTTTCCTGCATGGACGCCGCGCCGTGGCGCGCGCGCAACGTAACCGCAGTTGCGCCTTCTCTAATAGCCAATGGTGTTAACTTTCGATAAGATAGGAGCCGGGTCAGTCACGCGCCGCGAGCAATAAAACTTAGGCGCAATATCAGAGGTCAGGCCATGGCGCGTAACGAGAAACCCGCAACATCCCCTAAAACGACAAAAGCACGGGCCACCCCGGCAGGCCCCAAAAGCCGCAGCAAGACCAAAGCGGTCGACAGCGGCGATGTTGTGGTCAGCGTGTCTGATGCGGCCACGCCGCGCGCGGCCCATCTGCGCGCTGTCACCGCAGCCGAGATCGGCGAAGCCCCCGCCGCCCAGCCGGTCGAAGGCACCGGAGCCGGGGCCGCAGATACGCGGTTCAAGCGCCAAGCCCTGCTCGAGGCGGTCTGCGCCAGAACCCCGATGAAGCGCGGCGAGGTCAAAACATTGGTTGAGCTGGTGCTTGAAGAATTGGGTCGCGCCATCGACGCGCATGATGAGTTGGCCTTGCCACCCTTGGGCAAGCTTTCGATCAAGCGGCGCAATAGCGAGGGCAGCGGCGGGGATAATCTGAGCATCAAGCTCAAGCGGGCAAAAGACGCCGCCGATACAGGCGATGAAACCCCCCTTGCAGCCGCGGGCGAGGATGGCTAAAGACCTGCCACCCGGCGGGTGATTAGCTCAGTGGTAGAGCGCTTCGTTCACATCGAAGATGTCGGGGGTTCAAATCCCTCA
>JAQCLA010000261.1 GCA_027592105.1 Pseudomonadota bacterium
CGATCACCAAAGCCCGGTGCCTTGACGGCAGCGATCTTCAGGCCGCCACGCAGCTTGTTGACCACGAGGGTCGCCAGCGCTTCGCCTTCGACGTCTTCCGAGATGATCAGCAACGGCTTGCCCGACTGGATCACGGTCTCAAGCAGGGGGACCATCGGCTGCAGCGACGAGAGTTTCTTTTCGTGCAGCAAGATCAAGACGTCTTCCAGCTCGACAGTCATCTTGTCGGCATTGGTGACGAAATAGGGCGAGAGGTAGCCGCGATCGAACTGCATGCCTTCGACGACTTCGACGTCGGTCTCAAGGCCCTTGTTCTCTTCGACGGTGATGACACCGTCATTGCCGACCTTCTGCATCGCGTCCGCGATCATGCGGCCGATCTGCGCTTCGCCATTGGCCGAGATCGTGCCGACCTGGGCCACTTCGTCGCTGTCGGCGACAGCGCGCGAGGAGGCTTTGATATGCTCGATGACCTTGGACACGGCCAGATCGATCCCACGCTTGAGATCCATCGGGTTCATACCAGCGGCAACCGATTTCATGCCTTCTTTGACGATGGCTTGCGCCAAAACCGTCGCGGTGGTGGTGCCGTCGCCGGCCTCGTCATTGGTGCGCGAGGCGACTTCTTTCACCATCTGCGCGCCCATGTTCTCGAACTTGTCTTCCAGTTCGATTTCCTTGGCGACAGAGACACCGTCCTTGGTGATACGGGGCGCGCCGAAGGATTTTTCGATCACGACGTTGCGGCCCTTGGGGCCGAGCGTCACCTTGACGGCATCGGCCAGAATGTTGACGCCGCGCAGCATGCGGTTGCGGGCATCGGTCGAGAATTTGACGTCCTTAGCAGCCATTGTGGGCTCTCCTTGGAATATCGTTGAATGATTGGAATGGAAGCGGGCGCTGCTGCGCCCTCATGCTCAGGCGGTGATGCCGAGGATGTCCGATTCCTTCATGATCAGCAGCTCTTCGCCGTCGATGGTGACTTCTGTGCCCGACCATTTGCCGAACAAGATACGATCACCGGCCTTTACGGCCATTTCGATCAGCTCGCCTGAATCCTTGCGCGCACCCGGGCCGCAAGCGATCACTTCGCCTTCGGAGGGCTTTTCCTTGGCGCTGTCGGGGATGATCAGACCACCCTTGGTCTTTTCATCGGACTGAATGCGGCGGACCAGCACACGGTCATGCAGCGGTTTGAATGCCATCTCTCGAACTCTCCTCTCGGGTTCGGTTTATTACCACGTTAGCACTCAGCTTTGGTGAGTGCCAACAACAGGCAGATAAGAATGACCAAGGGGGGAGTCAACGGGCATCGCGTGTAAAATTGCACCTTCCCGCATTGATCGGCCGCCGCGACCGACTGCCCCGTGACAAGCGGCGAAGCCAAAGCTATGAGGGCCGCAATTTTCCACTGCTTTCGTTTAAGAGGACGCCATGACAACGCTCGTTTTCGGCCATAAATCGCCCGACACCGATTCCACCGGCTCGCCGATCATCTGGGCGTGGTATCTCAACGAGATCATGGGCGAGGCAGCCGAGGCAGTGTTGCTGGGTGAGCCCAACACCGAAGCGGCGTTTTTGCTTGCGCGCTGGGATCTGCCCAAGCCGCGCATCATCGCCGATGTGGCACCGGGCCAAAAGGTCGTTATCGTCGACACCAACAACCCCGCCGAATTGCCCGCCAGCATCAATGCCGCCGATATCACCGCCATCATCGACCATCACAAGCTGGTGGGCGGGCTTGAGACCAAAGGGCCGATCGCGATCCGGATGGAGACTTTGGCCTGCACCGCCACGATCATGCACAAGATGATCGGCATGGACATGGACCGCGCACCCGATTGGATCAAGGCCACGATCCTGACCTGCATCTTGTCCGATACGCTGGAATTCCGCTCGCCCACCACCACGCCAGAGGATCGCGCCGTGGCCGAGGCGCTGGCCGCTGAGCTGGGTATCGATATCGCCAGCTACGCTGCCGAGATGTTTGCCGCAAAATCCGATGTCTCGGCATTCTCCGAGGCAGAGCTGTTGCGCATGGACAGCAAGGAATACGAAGTGGGTGGCAAACAGTTCCGCGTCAGCGTGCTGGAAACCACATCGCCCGCCACTGTCTTGTCGCGCAAGGATGCCTTGATGGCCGCCATGCCCGATGTAGCCGCCGCCGATGGGGCCGATCAGGTGCTGTTGTTCGTGGTCGATATCCTGCGCGAAGAGGCAACACTGTTGGTGCCCAATGACCTTGTGGCCCAGATTGCGGCGAAAAGTTTCGGGGCCGATACCAAGGGCCAAGATACCGTGGTTCTGCCCGGCATCATGAGCCGCAAGAAGCAGATCATCCCCAATCTCGCACTCTGACGCAGGGCAAGGGCCGCCCATCGGGGCGGCCCCAAGCTGCCGCCCCTTTTCGCAGCGCATGGCTGGCCGCAGCGCATCGGCTGTCGTATGGGTGGGGCCACAGGATTGAGGAACCGCCCATGACCCGCATCATCGAAAGCCTTGCCGAGATATCGCGCGATTACGACGCGCTGTTTTGCGATCTATGGGGTTGCGTGCATGATGGCTTGCGCGCCTTTCCCGCGGCGGTCGCGGCGCTTCAGGCCTATAAGGCGCAAGGCGGCACCGTGGTGCTGGTGACCAATTCGCCGCGCCCGCGCGCATCGGTGGCCCGTCAGCTGGACCGGATTGGCGTGCCGCGCGATTGCTGGGATGTGATCGCCACCTCGGGCGACAGCGCGCGCGCGGCGATGTTCGGCGGCGTGGTCGGCCACAAGATCTGGCATATCGGCGAGCCGCAGGATGCGTCTTTTTTCGAGCCGTTGCAGATGTTGGACAACCCCGCCCCGATCACGCGTGTCGCGCTGGACGCGGCTGAGGGCATCGTTTGCACCGGCCCCTTCGACCCGCAGGCCGACCCCAGCGTGATGCGCGCTGAGTTTCTTTTGGCCAAGACGCGCGGGCTGAAACTGCTCTGTGCCAATCCCGATATCGTTGTCGATCGCGGCGAGACACGCGAATGGTGCGCAGGCGCGCTGGCGCGGCTTTACACCGAGATGGGCGGCGAAAGCCTATATTTCGGCAAGCCCCATCCGCCGATCTATGATCTTGCCCGGCGCAGGTTGGCCCAGATCGGCCGCGACATCGCCAATGAGCGGATCTTGGCGGTCGGCGACGGTATCTTCACCGATGTGCAAGGCGGGATGGGCGAGAACATCGACACGCTGTTCATCTCGGGCGGGCTGGCCCGCGAAGAGACAGGCACCGCCGAACAGCCCGATCCCGCGCTTTTGGCGCGGTTCTTGACGGGCGCGCAGATGGAGCCGGGCTATACCATCGGCATGCTGCGCTGAGCCGCTGATCTGCCCGTGCGACGCGCGCCGACCGACGGGGGGACGCTGTCCCCCCGCACCCCCCTGGAGTATTTCCAAAGCAAAGATGGGTTGAAAAACTGTCGCGTAATATAGTTGCGACAACGCGGTGCTTTATTGTGTTTTATTTCTTTCTGCATTGCAGAATGAGTGAAACCAAGCTATGACAGCCGCGTATCGTAGGAGTCGCCGCCCATGCTCGACAACATCACCACAGGCACCATCGTCATCGAGGATCTCGAGATCGGGATGAAGCGGTCGCTTCAAAAACTCGTGACCGATCAAGATATCGCGCTCTTCGCGCAGGTCTCGACCGACCATAACCCGGTGCATCTGGATGATGATTATGCCCGTGACACGATTTTCGAGGGCCGCATCGCGCATGGCATGCTGACCGCGGGTTTGATCTCGGCGGTGATCGGCGAGCAGCTGCCGGGCCATGGCACGGTCTATCTG
>JAQCLA010000262.1 GCA_027592105.1 Pseudomonadota bacterium
TGCCATTGTTATGTCACGGGTGAGGTGAACCGCTTCAAAGAGGCGGTGATCTCGGCGGCGCGCATCGCGCGGCAAGGGGGCCACGCGACCGAGGCCGATCAGATCATCGTCACCGCCGGTGTGCCTTTCAATGTTCAGGGTTCCACGAATATCTTGCGCGTGGCACCATGCGAAGAACGATTGATCTATGCGTCGGACCCTGAGTGAGTGTTGATCCAAATATCCTGATCGTGATCGCCATCTTGGTGGCAATACTCGCCGCTGCATCGCTTGTGGCGGGGTGGGTTAACCGCAGTTGGTCATGGGCTGCGGCCGCGTCACTTGTCATCGGGCTTGGGATTTTGGGCTATGTGCATCTGGCGCTGGTGCCTGAGGGGCTGGCCTTTTTCGATCTGCCGATGGCGTTTATCCATGTCGCGGCGATGGTGTTGAACTAGATGCGCGTCACGCTTTTGGTGGCCTTGCTTCTTGCCAGTGCCGTGCCGGTGTCGGGGGCTATTCTTGACGGGGCGATCTTGCAGCAATCGGGGCAGGGCCGTTTCATCGTGCTGGATGCAAGCCAGCCGTTTGCCGTGGGTCAAGATCACTTCGATGATGACAACCTCTATGCCTTTGACGAGGCGCAGATGATCACGCTGACCCGCGCGCTGGCCGTCGATATCGGCGGCACGCCCGAGGGTGTCTTGCCCATCGGCACTGAACTGGCCAGCCACTATGTCTTTTTCGACAGTGTCCAGAGCAGCCATTTTGGCTATGTCGTCTTTGACGCGCCGATCCTTGGCGTGGCGACGCGACAGGCGACGCTTGCGGCCTCCGATGATCTGGCGGGCACGGCGGTGCGCTATGTCAGCCCGGAGTTGCGCGGTCTGGAGACAGGCGACGAGGTTTGGATCGACCCTGAAGATCCCCAACGCCTGTTCTTGCTCTGGGCCGGATCATCGCCGGGGGATTACATCCGCGTCTTCACCGCAGCGCCCGGCGACCCACCCTTGATGTGAATCCCCGCGCGAGGTGCTGGACAGCCCCGCGCTTTGGCTGTATGCGACGCGCTCCAACGGTGCGGCCGGCCAAAACGGCATGCCGAGTCGCGCCCGAAGCTCTCTAGAAGACAGGAGACGAAAATGCCGAAGATGAAGACGAAATCGAGCGCCAAAAAGCGCTTCAAGGTGACTGGCACCGGCAAGGTGGTGGCGGCACAGGCCGGCAAGCGGCACGGGATGATCAAGCGGACGACCAAGTTCATCCGCAACGCGCGTGGGACGACGACTCTGTCCGAACAGGACGCGAAGATCGTCAAGACCTACATGCCCTACGACCGCTGAGGAGGCCGCAAAATGTCCCGCACCAAAGGTGGAACCGTTACCCATCGCCGCCACAAGAAGGTTCTTGACGCGGCCAAAGGCTATTATGGCGCCCGTTCGCGGAGCTTCCGCACCGCCACGCAGGCTGTCGATAAGGCCAACCAGTATGCAACCCGCGACCGCAAGGTCCGCAAGCGGCAGTTCCGCGCATTGTGGATCCAGCGTATCAACGCGGCCGTTCGCGCATTCGACGAACAGATGACCTATTCGCGTTTCATCAACGGCCTGGCGCTTGCCGGGATCGAGGTTGACCGCAAGGTTCTGGCCGATCTGGCGATCCATGAGCCCGAGGCTTTCGGCGCGATCGTCGCACAGGCCCGCGCCGCACTCTGAGGCACGGCCAAGCTTGAATTCAAACCCCCGCCGGGCGATGGTCTGGCGGGGGCTTTTCTTTGTGTAAGGCGCGTGCGTATGGCCGATTTCTTTTCCGATTATCTCAAGACAACCGATGAGCGCCTGCTCAGCAAATGGGCGCATTATTTCGATGTCTATACCCGCGAGTTGACACGCTTTCGTGGCCGCCCCGTTACCTTTTTGGAGATCGGTGTGTTTCGCGGCGGCTCCATCCCGATGTGGAAGGCGTTTTTCGGCGATCAGGCGCGGTTGATTTTTGTCGACATCGATCCGGCCTGCAAGGCGCTGGAAATCCCCGGCACCAGCGTTGAAATCGGCAATCAGGCCGACCCGGCCTTTCTGGCCGATCTTGCCGCGACATACGGGCCTTTCGATGTGATCTTGGATGATGGCAGCCATGTCTGCGCCCACCAGATTGCCAGTTATGAAAACCTCTGGCCGCATCTGGCCGAGGGCGGGCTTTATCTGGTCGAGGATTGCCACACCTCTTACTGGCCGGGTTTTGGTGGCGGCTACCGCAACGAGGCGAGCTTTATCGAATATGCCAAGCGCATGATCGACCGGATGCATAGCTGGTACACCGATCAAGATGCGCTTTTCCCTTTCGATCCCATCGCCAAGGAACTGCATTCCATCCGCTGCTACGACAGTATCGTTGTCGCCGAAAAGCGCCAAAAGGCTGCGCCGCCGACGACGATCTATGCCCAAAACGGCAAACTCACGCGCTCGCGGCGCGCGCTCGAGATCCGGGGGCGCAAGTCGGCCTTTGCGGGCAAGGATGGAACCTAGGCCCTGCGGCTTGCAATCGCGGCCTTCCGTGATAGGTGAGGGCGCGGAATTGACGGGCAAAAGGCGCGGATCATGGACAGTTTGGATCAGCTGAAATCGGATTGGCTGGGGCGCATCGGTGCGGCCAGCGATGAGACCACGCTCGAAGATCTGCGCGTGGCCGCCTTGGGTAAAAAGGGTGATATCAGCCTGCGCATGCGCGATCTGGGTGGCATGTCGCCCGAGGAACGCCAAGTCGCGGGCCCCGCGCTCAATGCGCTGAAAGATGAGGTGACGACCGCCATCGCCGCCAAGAAAGCCGCACTTGGCGATGCCGCACTTGATGAACGGCTACGCGCCGAATGGCTGGATGTGACCCTGCCCGCGCGCCACCGCCGTCAAGGCACGATCCACCCGGTTTCCCAAGTGACCGAAGAAGTGACCGCGATTTTCGCCGATATGGGTTTCGCCGTGGCCGAGGGGCCGCAGATCGAGACCGATTTTTACAATTTCGATGCGCTGAACATCCCCGGCCACCACCCCGCGCGGGCCGAGATGGATACATTCTACACCCACCGCGCGCCCGGTGATGACCGCCCGCCCCATGTGCTGCGCACCCACACCAGCCCCGTGCAGATCCGCTATATGGAGGCCCATGGCGCCCCCACCCGCGTGATCGCACCGGGCCGTGTCTACCGCGCCGATTACGACCAGACCCATACGCCCATGTTCCATCAGGTCGAGGGGTTGGCGATCGACCGCGACATCTCGATGGCGAACCTGAAATGGGTGCTGGAATCGTTTTTCTCCGCCTATTTCGGTACCAATGTGCGCACCCGTTTCCGCGCCTCGCATTTCCCCTTCACCGAACCCTCTGCCGAGGTCGATATCCAGTGTTCATGGGAAGGCGGCACCGTGAAGGTGGGCGAAGGCAATGACTGGCTCGAGGTTCTGGGCTCGGGCATGGTGCATCCCAAGGTGCTGCAAGCAGGCGGGATCGACCCGAGCGAATGGCAGGGCTTCGCCTTTGGCATGGGCATCGACCGCATCGCGATGCTGAAATACGGCATCCCCGATCTGCGGGCGTTTTTCGATTCAGATTTGCGCTGGCTGCGCCATTACGGCTTCAGCGCCTTGCAGATGCCGGCGGTGCATGCCGGCGTTTGAGCCTGACCGCCCCCACGCTGCCGACACATTAGGAATGAAGCGATGAAATTCACCCTCTCCTGGCTGAAAGAGCATTTGGAAACAGAGGCGACGCTTGACGCGATCACCGAGGCGTTGACCGATCTGGGCCTTGAGGTCGAGGGCGTGGAGGATCG